>JAAXQB010000271.1 GCA_012329085.1 Methanosarcinales archaeon
ATCTTGTAATAATTGAACAAAAAGATGCAATAATAGATAAATCAAGTCTTTGGGATATACTTGATGAGTTCTCTGGTATAGTTGAAGGACCAGAGGATTGGTCTGAAGAGCACGATCATTATTTATATGGCACCCCCAAACAAGAAAAACCACGCAAATAATATGAATGTTAATCGATTTTTTCTTGATACTGCTTATGTGTTGACATTATTCAATCCAAATGATATTTATCACAAGCAAGCCAAAGCACTACTTCCTATTATACATGTTGCTCAAGAAGTGTGGATAACAGAAGCGATATTGATTGAAATAGGTAATGCATTGGCACGCTCAAATCGATCTGCTGCCATTGCTTTTATAAATAGTTATTATATTACTTCTAATGTTAGAGTTGTTTCGGGGATGATGCATTGTTTCATCGTGCAACAAATTTTTATCATAGTAAAAAAGATAAAGAATGGGGATTGACTGACTGCATATCCTTTATTGTAATGGAAAACAATAGTTTAACAAAGGCTTTAACTACTGATGTGCATTTTCAACAAGCAGGTTTCCAAGCATTGTTACGAGAATAAAGCAACATATCGATTGAAATAACTGATGTTTCGATATTTTCTAAATAAACTAATTGTTAATTGAACTTGTGATGAATAAATATTTTTTTTATAGCTCGCTTAAGAACGAACGAGCGTTAGTATATAACTTATAAAATTATACACTTAACACTCATTCTTTAAGAATGAGTTAGAGAAAATTTTAACTTCTCGTTTTTATATATTTATTATTTAATAATTTTTATAAAGTATTTTTAATCATTGTGGATTTTTTACATTATTTAAAAATATATTTTTTAAAATTTTATAAACTTTTTTGCAGTATATAATATCACAAAATGTATATAAAATGTAGGATTGTAAAACACAAAAGAGTTTTAATTTTATATTTGCGCTTTTCATAGATTCAAATGATTTTTTGAAGAGTTTATTACTTTGATAGACTTACTTAATGTAATAGAATTAAATTTATCCAAAAAAATATTAGAGGGTGTTTCCCCCTTCTAATATCGTATAGTGCAGACACAAATTTAGAGTGTTTAATAGTATTTTTAAGAATCTGTCCGACTTTAACAGTGAAGAAAGTTACGCTTAACGAGCCTGTAGTAACCGCAGCATCTTACCAGTGCCAAGCAGTCCAAAAAAAAATATACATTTTCATGGTTTGATTGCTTTCGATTTTCCATTATATATAACTTGTAATGTTATACACTTAACACTCAAACTTTTCAGAATAAGTTAAAGAAATTTTTTAATTTCTTGTATCATGCTCAACACAACAGATTTTTTAATTTCTTGTTTTATACTATCCACACCCCATATCTGCTCATTTTATTCCGCTTATTGTGATAAAGTTTTGTTTAATTTGACTTTCAAACCATTCACATTCCTCAAATAATCAGCTTATTCTTAGCTGATTTCTCAAGTTCATGGAGACATTCATCTTTACCAATTTCACCTGCTTCGAGATCATTTAACATCTCTAATATTTGCTTTTTCTCCTCAGATGTTTGTTCTCTACCATACATGCCAACTATCGCATCTTCGAGTTTTTTCAACTTGTCCTTTTTCGTCATGTCATTGATTGCAGTGTTAATTGCAATATCTGATACACCGCTAACATCCATATCAAAGATAAGATTTGCTATCGTGCTCAATTGTCTATCACTCTTTTGCATGACTATAAATTCGAGCATATTTAGAGCACTTTTCTGATCCATGAGATTCTCATGTTCCTTTTGCAACTGCATTTTTTTCTTGTTTAATATTTCTATTTCCACTGCAAGATTGTCTTTCATCTCTATACTCTGTCCAATGCATTTCTGAAGTAAATTTGATATATTTTCATCCGCATCCTCAATCTCATCTCGCTTAATACATGCAAGTCGATCTATCTTTAACTGATCTTGTTTTATCTCGTCAATTGTTACTTTCATCGGATCTTTCTTAAATTTTTCTTTTATCCATTTTCTAAATTTTTCCATATTTTTTCACCTTAAGTTTTATATAAAGTTTTAAATGTTTGTTGCAATACTATAAAATTTCTGATTTTTATAGTATATGTTTGAGAAATTAAAAATTTTTCTAATTATATAGTTTTAAAATTATATATTTAATACATATTATTTCATAAAAAAATCTGCGTGAATCCTGCGAATATAAGATTTAAAGAACAATCGGCATAGTTTTTAATGTATATACAAACGAAAAATTAGAAATTTATTGTTTAAATAATTCTTATTTTTAAAACGATATAGTTTTTAATTGTTTTAGTTTTAGTTTTAATTATATATAACTTATGAAGTTATATACTTAACACTCATTCTTTTCAAAACTCATTCTTTTCAAAACTCATTATTTTCAAGAATGAATGTTAAATGAGTTAAAAAAAATTTTAATTTTTCATAGTTGCATATTAAATTAATATTCACTCAACTCTTAGATTTATCACGAATATTCTTAATTGCTTCCTTGATTCATATTAAAAACCTATCCGCATCTTTAATAATAGATTCAGCTTCCTTTTCTGTAATTTCTACTATGATATCATAATCTGCTATTTCACGAACATCTTTGCCTTTTGCCAATGCTTTAGAATAATATTTTTCAATTAAATCCTTTTTCACGAATTCAAGACCAAATTCTGTTATTACACCTCTATGCGTTTTTGGAGAAATGTCATTCATTAATAAAATCGCTCTCGCTGCGTGATGCATTGAATAGTATGATCTACTAGTAGAATCCTTATAAAATCCATTTTCCAGTAATGATTTTGCTGCTTCTAATTTATTTTCCGCTTCTTTAATATGATATTTAATATTATCCAATAATAACGCCTTCTTTTTTTATATTTTTGATAAACGAACTTCCTGCACCCATCATTTCAAAATATTCTTGAGGATATATTACCTTAATAGAAATGAATTGCTCGTATTCTAATAATATATCCACAGCAATATCTTCGAGAACATCCCACCCTTCCAATTTAGCTCCTTTTCATACAATTAGAATATCAATATCAGAATCCTCTTTCGTATTATTTCTCGCAACAGACCCAAATAAGATAATATTATCTATTTTATCTTTATATTTCTTCTTTGCCCTCCTTACAAATTCACTTAGGGCTTTCTGATACTTTTCTTGGATTTGTATATCTTTTATTTTATATTTCATATTACATTCCTATACAATTTATAACTTCTTTCACTCATATTATAATCACCGCATTTATAATCTCATCTCTTAATTCAATTCGGATATTTTTTTTGGAATAACATCTGTCTTAATTTCAAGAATGTCAGTTATATAATTTTCAAGAGAAACTATTTTAAGCAAACTAATAGGTTTTTCAAATTCAACAAGAATATCCACATCACTCGATTCAATTTGTTCATTATTCGCGTATGAACCAAAAATA
>JAAXQB010000041.1 GCA_012329085.1 Methanosarcinales archaeon
TAACTACTCAGGTTCACGGTTCAGGGGTTCACGGTTCAAGGTCGAAAAACGATTAAAATTAAACAGGCTGAACCTTAGTAATCATAAAAATATAAGGTTATTAACCGTGAACTGTGAACCTGACAACCTGAGTAGTTACTATTCTGCTTTCAGGTGCGGGGGTTTTATTATAGGGCAACAAAATATCCGACGCTGCGCCTTGTCTTTACATATTTCGGGTTGTCTGGGTCTTTCTCTATCTTTGCCCTGAGTCTCCTTATATGAACATCCACAGTTCTTGGCTCCACATAAACATCGTTGCCCCATACCACATTAAGGAGGTGATCCCGGTTATAGATCTTGTTAGGTCTTTCTGCAAGGTACAAGAGGAGCTTAAACTCAGTAGCGCTCAGTCTTATCTGGCGATTACCTATCGTGACTATATATTTTTCTTTGTCTATAATCATATCCTTTATCGTCACTATGCCAACTGTCTCAGCCGCCTCCTCATGCAGAGTAGTCGACTGCTGTTCCGCCCTTCGTAAAATAGCCTTTGTCCTTGCTATCAACTCTCTTGTGCTGAATGGCTTTGTAATGTAATCATCGGCCCCTATTTCGAGACCAAGAACCTTGTCGAGCTCTTCTCCCTTTGCGGTTAGCATTATAATAGGAATAAGGGGTGTGTCAGTACCGCTTCTGATAATCTTGCATAGTTCTAGTCCCTGAATTCCGGGTAGCATAAGGTCTAAAAGGATAAGGTCATATTTATTGTCCCTTATCTTTCTTAAGGCACTCTCTCCATCATAAGCAGAATCAACACCAAAGCCACTCTTCTTCAGGTTGTAAGAGACGAGTTCTACAATGTCTGCCTCATCATCTATGACAAGGATGTTTTTCATTTGCAAATACTCCCCTCGAGTATTCTCGTTAGATCTTCTATGCTAATATTTCGTTGTATTCTTACCATCCCGATCTTTTCGGGGAGAATAAACTTCATTTCTCCGGCCACTACCTTTTTGTCAAGTTTCATATGTGAAATTAGCTTATCAACATTTATCTCTTTTGGCAATTCAGAAGGCAGACCATAGGCATCTATAATGGCCTTTATCCTTGATGCCTGATTACTATCTATAAATCCCATTAATTCAGAAAGTCTCGCCTCAAGATGCATGCCTATACCAATCGCTTCACCATGAAGATACCTCAGATATCCAGTCTCTGTCTCTATGGCATGACCAATGGTATGACCATAATTAAGTATTGCCCTTAGCCCTGACTCCATTTCGTCCTTTGAAACTACATCAGCTTTTATCTCACATGAACGCTTGACAATAAACCTCATGGCATCGATCTCTAAATTCAAAATAGCATCTCTGTTCTGCTCCATAAAGATGAATAACTCCTCATCCCATATTACACCATATTTTATTATCTCGGCAATACCGCATAATAATTCCCTCCGCGGCAATGTCGTAATGGTATCAATGTCTATCCAGACAACCCTTGGTTGATAAAAAGTACCTATCATGTTTTTGCCAAGATAATGATTCACCCCTGTCTTGCCACCAACAGAACTGTCAACTTGTGAAAGAAGGGTCGTTGGAACCTGGATAAGGTTAATGCCTCTCATGTATATGGATGAGACAAAGCCTGCTATGTCTCCAATTACGCCGCCTCCGAGGGCAATAAGACAGGAATTCCTATCGAGTCTCTTCTTTAATAGTTTGGTCAGGGCATGGTGAGCCCAGAAATAATCCTTGTATTCTTCACCGGCAGGCATGAGGACATAAAAAGGCTCAAAGTTGGCATTTTTTAGGGAATTAATTACCTCGTCCCCATATAGATTAAATACATCTGGGTTGCTTATGACACTAATTTTAGGACTGAATCCAAATAAACTAACCTTTTCTCCTATATTAGACAGGATGCCTCGGCCGATCACAATTTCATAGCTTCTTTTACCAAGCTCAACTTTTACCGTATCCATAGCAATTCAAGTACGAATTAGGGCAATAGTTCAGCGCCCCCTCCACCCTAACCCCCTTCCTCCGAGGCTGACACTCGTTCGGCAAGTGGTGTCAGGTCTTGACATGTGACATAACCAGTGTTACCCTGTGTCTCAGGCTGTTTTTTTTCTCTCATTTATGTCACATGTCAAGACCTGACACCGATGTACATTATAATTATTTCCTCGGCAACTTCGAGCGGACTCTTTTTTTCGGTATCTATCATGATGTCAGCCTTTTCGTAATGCGGTCTTCTGAATTCAAGTAATTCCTTTATCTTCAGAATAGGATTTTCTACCCGAAGAAGGGGCCTGTCATCATTATTGCTTGTCCTCTTCAAGATAGTCTCCGGAAGTGCTGTAAGGCAGACTACCACTCCATTTTTTTTGAGATTATCGATATTTTCCTGCCTCAACACTGCACCACCGCCGGTTGAAATTACTGCGTTTTTTGCCTCTGAAAGTCTCTTTATAACACCAGATTCTATCTCCCTAAATCTCGCCTCGCCATATTGTTTAAAGATCTCCGCTATTGTTATATTTTGTTCTTTTTCTATCTCACTGTCGACATCAATCAGTATATAATTTAATTTCTGCGATAATATCCTACTAACCTCTGTCTTTCCAGTTCCCATAAAACCTGTAAGGACGATATTTTTCATAATGCCTCCACGGTATACGCTATCGCCCAATTTATTAGGTTCACGGTTCACAGTTAATAACCTTGAGGAGTTACAGTATGGCTACATAAGTTCGAATCTGCCGCTTCGCTGCCTGTATTGCTCAAATTCCTTTCTCTTTGCCTCAAATCCTTTCTTGCCCATCATGGCATAAGTCAAATTTTTCCCTTCCTCTACGCCTGGCTGATTAAAAGGATTGATGCCGTATAGAAAACCCGCTACTGCAGTAGCGATTCCGAAGAAATGGAAGAGTTGCCCAAGGTGGTATTCATCTATTGTAGGAACTTCTATCGTGATATTTGGCCTCCCATTTTTTGTGAGGGCAATCTCTGATGCCTCCTGCTCAATTTTTGTCAATTCAGACAGAGTATGCCCTGAAAGATAGCCGAGACCTTCCATATCTTGAAAGACTGCGGGGATATTTATCTCCTTCCCATAATTTTCTATTGACAAAAATATAACCACTTTATCTCTCGGCCCTTCCA
The DNA here is from genome assembly GCA_012329085.1 of Methanosarcinales archaeon. The sequence continues at coordinate 3,150 of JAAXQB010000041.1, forward strand.
TCCATAATTGCAACTGCGAATGTTGATCTGTTGTGCCTACAGATGGATAAGGTGTAAATCCTTTTTCGTCCTTACCAAGGCTCTCTGCCCATAATTGACAAAACCATTCAGCGAATGACTTAAAGCGGTCAGCATATGGCATCATAACGGTAATATTTTTATTTCTAAGGCTCTGCAACAAATAAAGTCCGGAAGAAAACAAAAATGCAGGATTTCTCCATAGGTCAGGATCCATGCATCTGCCATGAATATCACTTGCACCTCTCAGCATCTCATTAGAATTAATGCCAATTGTCTCTCCGAGCAGTAATCCTACAGGACTCAAGACAGAATACCTTCCACCTATGCCATTGGGTATGGGAAGGGACCTGAGTCCATAATCGTCCGCAATTTTCCTCATGTTCCCTTTCTCAGGGTCTGTCGTAACAATAATGTGGTCTTCGGGTTTCAGGGATTGCTCCTTCAGTCTCTGCCAGATGATCATAAAAGAACCAATCGTCTCTGTAGTGCTACCTGACTTGGTTATCACATTAATAACAGTTTTTTTAAGGTCTACTATTTCGAGTATATTGCTTAAGGTTACAGGGTCGACATTGTCGTAAATAAATACTTTAGGACTCCTTCTAAGATTGTGAAATGGGCTTAATGCTTCAAGTATCGATCGTGGCCCGAGGGCAGATCCGCCAATTCCGAGGAGAAGAAAATTATCAAATCCCCTCGCATATCTTCCGACCTCCTTTATTGCAGATATATCCGCCCATGGTAGGTCAAGAAATTCTAATTCAGGATATTTTCTCGAATCTATTATTTCGATCAGTCTTGCGGTATCGATCGTCTTAAAATCGTCCTCGGATAAACCATTCCTGCCAACGACATCCTGCATTAGATTTGAAAAATCAAACCGTATCATCCCTGCCCTCCAAATTTGCCTCTAAGTGCTTGCTTCTTCCTTAGAGGCTCTCAAGCCTTCTATAACTACAATAAAGAGCACCATCATAAAGCCTATGAGCAGTCCAAATACATTTATCATACCTAATAACATTAAGATCAATAAAACAGCAATAACCATAAAAAATTTGAGTATGCTTAAAAGCACCAGCTGCACTGTAGCCCCTGCTGCTCCCAAAGTGGCCTTTGCGGACCAGACTAATCCTTTGAAATTACCTATGCCAATAAGGCCTCCGATTAATATACCTACAGAAAAACGCCATTCTACAAAAAAGAGAGCTATTAATGCAGCGGGTATGAGTATAAATGCAGAGTGTTTGTATACCCTTTGACTCATTAGGCCTATTATTTCATGCCCCATGGCCATCACTCTTTTGCCTGCTTTTCTAGTTTTCTTGCAACCCTTAATAGTTCTCTGAAGCCAGCAATTATGCCAATAATTAAGAATATTATTGTAAAGACGGGCAGCGTGTTAAGCCATATATCCAGTCCATATCCTATGGCAAGCCCAACGAATATAGATACAACAAAAAAGATACCTACGTGGCTCGCTTCATGTAGTTGCTTATATACTGATTTTTCTTGCTCTGGTGGTCTTTCTTCCCTCACATTAATAATCCTTTCTCAATTATTGTGAATCCGCTCAGTATACTTACACTTACATCTCTTTTATCGTAATAGTTCACCCCCACCCTAACCCTGGTTTATTTATGTCAAGTATTTTTTTAATATGCATCATCACAGTATCACAAGTAACTGTTTTAAGTGTAGCACCTTGCCTTACCCTGGTATTTGAGAGTCTCAACA
>JAAXQB010000136.1 GCA_012329085.1 Methanosarcinales archaeon
TATCTAATCCTCTTCGCTCCCCACGCTTTCGTCCCTGACCGTCAGTATATCCCCAGTGCGCTGCCTTCGCTTTTGGTGTTCCTTCTTGTATCTACGGATTTTACCCCTACACAAGAAATTCCACGCACCTATGAATAACTCTAGATAAGAAGTTTCCAATACGATCACGGTGTTGAGCACCGTGTTTTAACATCAGACTTTCTTTTCCGGCTACGGACCCTTTACGCCCAATAATTCCGGTTAATGCTTGCGACCTACGTATTACCGCGGCTGCTGGCACGTAGTTAGCCGTCACTTATTCCTGAGTTAATTTCAGAACTTATTCACTCAGAAAAGGAGTTTACGCCCCGAAAGGTGTCGTCCTCCACGCGGTGTCGCTCCGTCAGACTTTCGTCCATTGCGGAATATTCCTTACTGCTGCCTCCCGTAGGAGTATGGACCGTGTCTCAGTCCCAGTGTGGCTGATCGTCCTCTCAGACCAGCTACCCGTCGATGCCTTGGTGAGCCGTTACCTCACCAACAAGCTGATAGGCCGCGAGACCCTCCCAAAGCGCA
>JAAXQB010000223.1 GCA_012329085.1 Methanosarcinales archaeon
TGATATTAGAAGTATCATTATCAAAAAGCTCAATCCCGGTATATTTATTCCAATTAATGTTAAAAATGGTTTTAATATTCCTTCGATTAGGTCAAATATAAACCACATTATGTATATGGTTACAATTAATGGAATTGTTATAATAAAACCTGTTATAAAATAATTTTTTAATTTTATGATTATTGCATTCATGATTTTTAAATTGTATTAATAGTGTATAATTTTAAATAAATTTTGGACGATTTATGATAAAAATGGTTGTTAGTGGGTGAATTTAAAAAAAATCAATTTCTTTTTTATTTATTAGTATGCGTAAGTCCAATTATAATATAGACTTTATTTATGATTCTTTATGACTTGTTATTAAATATTTCCTTTCAATTTTTAATTTAGTTTCTATTCGTTGTCTATCCTTATAATTAATTTGATGCATGGAACAAAAATTAATAATCATAAACTTTATATTTTTTTCTGCTATATCTGAAAAATCTTTTTCATTAATCTTTTTCTTTATTTCATTAGAATCTATATTTTTAGTATACCACATTAAAATTCCATGCTTTACTAAGAATGATGCTGGAGTGTTAATTTCATCACAAACTTTTTTAATAATTTCAATCAATTTATCAGAACCCAAAGAATGGATGATTTTATTAATAATGCCATAAACGATAAAAAAGTTCAAATTCCAAAATATAATTTTTGCTCTTTTTTTAAGAGATTCATCACTTACTTTTATTCCCTCCTCTTTTTCAATATTTTTTCTTAATATTTTTGATATAGTATCAATTATATATTTTTGATAATATTCACTTTTCATGTATTCAAATAAAGATGATAAAATTTTTAAATAAACATTCATTGCATTTTCAAACATCTCATTAAGTTTTGTTTTTTCTAATGAGCCTGATCGATTTTTAATAATACTACCCATCACTTCTACAGTTTTAATAGCCAATCTTAATTCTTTTCCAACAAGATGATCTTCATCATTGTCTTTTTGCTCTGCTTCATTTTGAAATTGCTCTGCTTCATCTTGATTTTTTAATCTTTTATCTCGTTCTTTTTCAGGGGTTGTATTAGAATGTAATACTGATTCATCAATAATGTATTTCAAATGTTCATCAAAAAATTTAACTTCATCTTTTACTAATGTTGCAACTTTGTATTCATTAAATAAATCTAATGAATTATTTTTAATCTCATTTAAAATTTCAATGTTTCTAGAATGATGAGCTATAAAAATTGCAATATATGCGTTTTCCTCTACATGAAGATTTTTTATTATGTTTGTTATATCTGTTTTTATTTCATCATTTTCATTGTTATAATCGGCAAGATATTTAGCAGCAAAAAAGAAATAAAAATATCGTTGTTGAAATGAATAATTATTAAAACTATCTTTTGAAACTATTAAATTTAAATTTTTTAATAAAACATTTTGTTTTATTGGAAGATTAAATTTATTTAAATATGACTTTATAAATGATTTAAATTCATCAGGTGATAATTCGTCTTTTTTTTCTTTGTAGATATGATATGCAAATTCTGTTAAAAAATTTATATATGTATCAGCCTCATCAGGTTTTACACCATTTTTCAATAAATAAAAATATATAAAAGCTTCATAGCAATGACCTTGAGATGTCATTTCTTGAAGTGGAGTTGTAGATGTTTCATAAGTAAATATAATAGACAAAATAAAAAATGGATATGCAGGCATAATTCCTTTTCCAATAGTATTTCCTAATATAGATTCTACCGTTTCTGTTTTTTTATCAATATCTTCATAAATGGAATTTTCTTTATATTCTTTATCTGTTAAATTTATCCATTTTTTTATTAATTCATTTCTTAAAGACGGTTTTAATTCTCTTATTTTAAAATGATCAAATGATCCAATGAGTTTTTCATCTTTGATATTTAAACCAAAAATATCATCAACAATGATAATACAACGAGAATATATAGATAATTTTTCGATGCGATTTTCTTTATTCTTGCTATAATGAAAATCATCTATTATCGGTACTATTCGCTCTTTATCAATATTATTTAAATCAATTTTTTCATATTGTTCATCAAATGATTTTGATATTTTTTTTTCTATTTTTCCTGAAGAATTGATTTTTTCACCAGACACATAAATGGGAATAAAATTATTATTTCGCAATTCTTTAAATATAATTTTACATAGAGTTGTTTTTCCTGATTGATTTTCCCCAGCTATAACAATTTTGGAATGTTTTAAAATATCTTTTAATAATTCTTTTGAGCTTATTATGGTTGTTTTCTTTTCATCTTTTTTTAAATTATCGTGTATATCCAACTCCGGATATATAAATATATCTTCTAAAAAAACATTTTCTTTTTGAGAATGTGCTTTTGCTAATATTTCTGTATCTTTTAAAAAATTTTCAAATTTTTCTGTTATTTCTAATTGCTTATTTTTCATTTCTTTTTCAATGACTTTTTTTAATCCATTATATACATCACACCATGCATCATCTATATTTTTAAAATTTGAGACCGGATTGCCATCTGTTGGTAAGGCTAGTAATTTAGAAAGATCTTTATCATCCATCCATGCACAGTTTGATAGAATTATTGGGATAATTACAATGCCTTTTTGTTTTTTTAATTCTAATGATTTCTCTTTTTCTTTTATGCAACTATCTGAATAAAGAAAATTTGGTGAGATAAATAAACAAACAATATCCGCATCTTCTAAATTATTATCAATTTTATTTTGATAATCTTCACCTGGTAAAATTTTACAATCATCCCATATTTCAATAAGATATTTTAATGGTACAATGTGTTTATTAAATTGTTTAATATAAAGCTTTTCATCACTATTATCTTCATGTGAATAACTAATAAAAATTTTTAACTTTTTGTTTTGTTCAATATTACTGTCCCCAATATTCATTTTAATAACCATTCTTATTTGTTCTTCGGCAGCCCCCAATATCTTGGAGTTTTATCTGTATATTTACGATACGCATCTCCATATTTTTTAATGAGAAATCGTTCTTCGCTAAGTACGATCCAATGAAAAGCAAATGCACTTATTAATGTAATAAATATAGTTAA
>JAAXQB010000284.1 GCA_012329085.1 Methanosarcinales archaeon
CTGCTTGTTGATTTATAAGGTCAAGTTCATGGTGGGTGCGGGTTATTATGTTAGAGTAACTTTTTGATTCGAGTTTTTTTTTTATGGCTGAGCCTACCATGCCGCTATGACCAGGGATGTAGATTTTTGAGTTGAAATTCATATTAATCATTATTTTAATGTTTGTAAATGTTATTAATTTTATGTATGAGAACTTAAAATAATTTGTAGATTTCAATAATTTGTTTTATATTTATATATTAATATTGAGATGTGTTTTTCAAGCACAATTCCAAAATATAGTGATTTTATACTTTTTACGCCAAACATACTCACATAATCAATCAAATATTGCTTTTTAATTAGCCACATATTTCTAAAACTTGATGTCTATCGGCTATAGTTCAAATAAAAGTCAGGTATTATGATTTATTATATTATTATTTTTATGATATATTTTTTTATTGATGCCATTCTGGAATATTTAAGGTATAAATATTAAGTAGATGGGTGCAGTATAGATGACATTTACCCCAACCATGTGGGTTTTGTAGGTGAACTCAGCAAGATATGTAATGTTCGCCATAATGCCGTCAACATTTGTTACGGCTAAAATGGATATATTCTAATTTTTCTATCTCTAATAACTCGATTACTGCCTATTTATTGATGAACTCGAACTTGGAGTATATGCAAATATAATGTTGGTGTATCCTTTCAATTCCAATTTTCAATTGATGACTGAGTCTACCATTCTCGAGGGTCTAAAATGTAGATTTTTGAGTATGCTTTCATACTATTTCTTGTATGAGTCGATTTTTAGCGATTATATGTTCTCCAAAAATTAAGTATATCTTTTAGTGTTTTATATATATTTATTTTTGGTTCCCAACCGATTTCAGATTTTATTTTTGTATTATTGCCCACCATTATTGGCAAGTCAGAAGGTCTGAATTTCGTTTTATCGACTTCGATTTTGATATCTTTTGTAGACATAGAAATCAAAATGTTAAGCAAATCCTTTAAATTATATGCTTTTCCAGAGCATAAATTATATACTGTTCCATTTTTTGATTTCAATGCAATTTGATGGTAGGCTTTCATCGCATCCCTCACATCTGTGTAATCTCTAATTACATTCAAATTTCCAATCGATATAGTATTTTTAATTGAATCTTTTTCAATGTCTGCGATTTGTTTTGCAAAGGAACTGAGTGCATAATCAGGAGACCTACCGGGACCTGTCAAATTAAATGAACGCACCCTCACAATATTCATGTCATAGCTTTTATAATATTGATATGCTAACATGTCTTGAGATATTTTACTAACGGCATATGTACTAAGGGGATTGAAACAGCAATTTTCATTTACCGGTAAATCAGATTTATTAATTAATCCGTATTCTTCAGAAGAACATGCCACAACTATTCGCGCGGATAGTTCAAGTTCACGCAAAGCTTCAAAAATATTTATCTGAGAAAGTATATTATTATTTAGTATGTTAATAGGGCTTTTCCAGCTTGACGCTACTGAGCTTTCAGCTGCCAAGTGGAATATGCAATCAGGTTTAATTTTTTTTAGTATATTGAATACAGATGTGTGATCTACTAAATTACAGGGTTCATATTTAACATGTGGATATTTTATAAGAAGGTCACCAGGAATTTTACGCGAGATGCCATATACCTCATTGCCTTCATCTTTTAATACATCTGCAAGATGCCTACCGCAAAATCCATTTGCGCCTGTTATAAGATATTTCGCCATGATTATTATTATAACTCTTAATTATAAAATGCTTTTATATATGTCCAATGTCTCGTTTGCCATTTTGTCCCAGCTAAATTTTTTTTTTTGTTTAAATCCATGTTTTATTAAATCATTTCTTTTAGATTCATCATATAGTGTTTCTATGGCATCAATTAGTTCATTTTTTAAATGGGGGTTGAATAATATGGCGGCATCATCCACTACTTCTGGAATGGAACTAGTATTACTTGCAATAACAGGACAACCCATTGACATGGCTTCAAGCGGTGGTATTCCAAATCCTTCGTAAAAAGATGGGTATACAAAACAAAAAGCATGTTTGTATAATGAAGCAAGTAAATTATCCGAACCATTCAATTGAATTATTCTATTTTTAATTCCATTGTTGATGTTTTTCAATTCATTGGTTTTAAATTTTCCTCCGCCAAAACAAATCAAATCAAAATCATCTGAAAAATGATTTACATATGAATTAAGCAAAACTTTAAAATTTTTGTAAGTGTGTCTATCACCGACATACAATATATATGGATGTTTTAATCCGTATCTCTTTTTTAACCACTCAATGCTCATAAAATTTGATAATTGCAAAGAACTATCTAGATATACAACTTTTATTTTGCTTTCAGGCACATCATAGATTTTGATTAAATCTTTTTTTGTATTTTCAGAAATAGCTATTATAGCGTTCGCCATACTTATTGCTTTTTTTTTAGCTTTAATTACGAACCAACTATCTATAAATTGATTTGGGTACAATTCGTGGATCATATCATATACAGTTATTACAATTGGTACTTTCCTATTTTGCTTTAAACCTTTCATATAATATGTTGGGTGGTATATAGCAACATCTGACGAACATATATAGTTATCAAATAAAATTTTATTAGGTATTGTAAATAATATATGTGCTAGATATTTTGCAACATGTTTTTTATAATTCCATTTATAGCCCCAATATGAATCAAAATTTTGCTTGTACTCTGAGAGTGCATATTCATTAATATGGAACCCCTGAAAAAGACTAATATTCACATTTTCTTTCATTGAAAGTCTTGTTATGAGCTCATAAAAATATCTTGATATTCCGCCATATCGTTGGAATTGAAATACAGTGTGATCGTAAAGTATTTTCATTTAAATAACTCTTCAATAAGTATCTTTATTTTCATTACAAACTTTGTAGGAATTGATAATATTTTAAAATTGTTGCACATTTTCATATTCGATGCCTTACAAAAGATATGAAGAAATGCACCATCTATCGATATCAATTTGTATCCGTTTATTTCACCAAATAATTCCAAGCTTTTTTTAGACCATAAAGTAAAATGCCCTGCATCTGGATTTAAATAAAACCAATCATTGATGGGATTATCAGCACTATCTGTCAAAACTGTCATAAATATTATTAATTTAGGATTTTGAAAATCACTTAAGATTTTTTCTATCTCTTCAAACGCGATAGTAAAATGTTCAAAAACTTCTACCATTAATAATGCATCAGCATCGAATGGTTTATCGTAATAATATGAATGTTCCAAATATGAATGATTTTGGAGATATGGCTCATATGCCAAAACATTAAACCCAGAATCTATGAGCAATTTACTTAGATACCCATTACCTGCACCGAAATCACAAATCTGCATTTTTTTGAGAGGAGATAATATATTTAAATATTTGATGTATTTCACTAATTTTTTAGATCGACCTTTCCACCCACAATCGACATTGTTAAAATACTCATTGTTGTATATTTTAGATAAATCATAATTTTTTGATTCCGGAGCAATTATTGGACCACACGATTCACACTGTAAATATTTCACCATACAATTAAGTGAGTGTGAATATTTATCAATTTCGTAAAATGCTGTTGAATTACAAATACATTTTTGTACTTCGGTTTCAGACATCATATTTATTTCCCATACTGTACATTTTATTTTAATTACTAAATTTTTGGACTTATATAGTAAGCAACTGAGATTATTTCAGAATTCTTTTCATTGTTTGTTTTAATTTATTTATTGCTCTTGGTTGTTTTTTATATTAACAATCATAGCCTTCATATATAAATTTATGGTTTTAAAAATTAATTCTATTGCTATTCAATAATACTA
>JAAXQB010000249.1 GCA_012329085.1 Methanosarcinales archaeon
AATCTAAGTTTTGGAACTGCAAACTTAATAACTATTTCATCCCCAATCCGTTCACTATCCAAAGTAAAAACAACATCAGAAACATACAATAAATAATTCATTCGTTGTTCATCCACACATCCTTTTGGAACATGCAAAAAAATCAAATTATTATTTTTCTTAATATGCCGCACAATATTTCGTATAAGCTCCAAATCATCAATATATTTAATGACCGTATCAATTACTATATATGAATCATGGTTTTTTTGAATTGCTTCTATGATCCTATTTTTCTCTGAAATTTCATTTAATTCAATAATTTCTACAAGCTCCATATCAAGTCCCATGTTCTCCATACCTGTTTTTATACCATCTAAATTTCTATCAATAACAAAATAAATTGTTGTTTTTCCTTTTATGAATTCATTGATTACTATTTCTGATGTTATTATTGAACTTGCATCAAATAATACTATAGATCCTTGTGGTATTGATTCTATAATACTATTAAATATTCCTTTCATTTTTTATTTTCTTCCATTATCGAGTTGAGTTCAATTTAATTTTTAAGATTCGGTACATTAAAATTAATTAGCAATTCTATATAATTTAACCATAGAGAATACAAAGAAGTTTTAATTAATTTCATGTGTCCCTTCCATTTTTAAGGTGCGACACATTAAAATTAACTATCAATTCCATATAATTTATTGTTGTGTATAAAGTATGACTTCATTTTATTTAAAGCACAGATTTGCACAAATAGACATAGATTTATTTTTGTTTATTTTATTAATATTATATAAGAAATGTAAATAACACCCATACAACAACAAGCATCACAAGTGTATGCTTTAATCCCGATAAGAAATTACTTTCACTTAATTGTCCTGCCATCATACCACAAAAAATTGATTGTAGAATCGTAGCTTGTATAAGAATTGCTTCAATTTCATCTTGTGTTTTAATAGGAGTCATTATTCCACCAGAACCACCTGCTAATGCACCAAATAAAGGAGGTAAAAAATCTGTAAATAATAAATATATAATTCCAATAAAAACAAGAAACGCAAGATAAACTACAAGAAGATATATGAACATATCTACAAATCGATCTTTTAGAAGACCGCGCTCCATTGCCGAATCTTTTGCTGAAATTGCAAGTGCATCATGAAGATTGCCGCCCATATGAATAACCTCTGTGAGCATAGCAATTGAACGCGTAAGTGATGCTACTTTAACACTATTTGCAAAAATTTTAAATGCATCGCTAATTTCACTACCCCATTCTATATTATTTCGCATTTTCTTCATTTCTTTATAAATTCCAATCTCGCCTGATTCAGCAACTACATCTATTGAACGAATCAGTGTAAGCCCGCTCGCAACAGAAGAGGACAAACCTTTTAACACATCAGGAGTTTGATTTCCAATTCTTCGTTCATATCTCGCTTTTGATTCGTGAAATAAAGATACAGGTAAAATTCCAATAAAAAGTGCAGGCACTATCCATCCAAATCCAAATATTGCAAGTATAAAAAATGCAATCGGTGTACTTATAATTAAAGCAAGTAATGGATGTTCATACATTTTCTTGAACGGTTTTTTAATATATTCTTTTAACATCATAGACCGTTCTTTCTTTTTAAATGATTTATATGCATCACTATTTTTAAATTCGCCCACCTTTAAATTTTTATTTTCAAGTTCAAATTCTGTTTTTAGAATTGGTACTTTATTCACATCACTTGGTGTTATTGTATGTATTACAAATAAAAACATAATTGAACCAAGTGGAATGACTACATATACAACTATATACATAATCATAGGGTCTCCCGTTCCCATTACGAGAAGTATTGAACTAATAATCATCATAAATAACGGTGCTGCCACTACAATTGTCACATAACTTTCTGCGATAAGCCCAAGAAAATCAAGAAAACTTTTCTGTTCGACTCGTGCGCGTTCCCTATATTGTTCAATTCTCTCTGCAAGAAATATAGATATGTTTCCACCACTATCTACAACACTTAAAAGAGAGTTTGCAAATTCTTGCAAATATGGAGATGGCGTTGTTTCACTAAGTTGAATTATACTTTCACGCAAATCCATTCCAAAATAATCAATATTTTTTATAACAAAATCCATCTCCTTTGAAACTTCTCCATAAGTGTCTTTATGACTTGCAATTGAACGAATAATTTCCACAAGACCAATATTACTCTTACTTAGGGCGTACATGAAATATATTACATGGGGCATCATTCGATTTATCTCTCTTTTTCTATCACCCACTTTAGAAGATGGATACAAATAAAATGAAATAAATGATAAACCTGCGAATAGGATTGCACCAGAGGTCGTTAAAAAAAACAAACCAAATATATTTCCATGTTCAATCATAAATCTTGGAAATACTTCAAAATTTATTGGAATTGTAATATCAAGTGCTATGATTAAAAATCCAACAACAAATCCTGCTATTAATCCAAAAATACCCGCAATAACAGAATATAATGCTGCTTTTGATAGATATATGTCATAATTAATAGGATATCTTGCAGAATTTAAATCTTTTTCAAAATCTATATATGACTCCCTATTGTTTTTAAAATAGTTGCTAAAAATACGATATGCGTACTTTTCTATTTTGTTTTTATTAGATGCCATACGATGCCCTCACTTTATCTGGATTTACTTTATATGCTCTAATGGTGGTTATAAATTCATGCGGTGTTGCCAATTCTTTAGTCATAAGTTCAAGTAATTTAATTCGCTCCTCCATCTCTTTTTTCAATTGAGCTTCATCCCATGAATTAGATTTTGCAATGTCTGATAATACTTTCGAAGAAAGATATGAATTAATCCCACTAAATTCATCAGTAATAGGATCCCAATTAAAAAGTTTATTTGTTCGTATATTTTTTGTTATGGGATCAATTCCTTGATTCTCAGTAATCTCAAGATTTTTTCGTGTTTCAATGCCTTTTATAGAAACTTGTGCTTGTATGGCAAACACATCTAATGCTTGCATCATAGACCTTGGAACTCCCATTGGAGGATATTCCAATCTGTGAATCATTGAATCAACAGAATCTGCGTGTGAAGTAGAATAGACTGTATGACCTGTTGACATCGCTTGGAATAGGGTTATTGCTTCATCCCCTCTCACTTCTCCGAGAATAATATATTCAGGTCGTTGCCTTAATGCTGCTTTCAAAAGATCATACATAGTGATAGCACCCTTTTCATCATCTGTAAATGATTCTCTTGAAACACTTGGAATCCAATTTTTGTGTGGCAATTTTATTTCTCTTGTATCTTCTATTGTTATTATTTTAGAAGTTCCAAGTATAAATAGTGCGATTGCATTTAATGAAGTCGTTTTACCAGATGCAGTACCCCCTACAAAGAGTATGCTTTTACCATGCCATACACAAAGCCATATATATGCCATAGCTTCTACACTAAATGTACCCCAATGGATAAGATCTATAGGTGATATAAGTGAGTCTTTAAATCTTCTTATTGTAAATGTACTTCCTTTTGCAGTCACTTCTTCTCCAAGCGTTACTTGCCCTCTTGAACCATCTTCAAGTGTTAGATCTGCCATTGGAGTTGACAGTGAAAGTTGTTTACCACTGTTTTGTGCAAGTTTTATAACAAAAGAATCAAGAACG
>JAAXQB010000159.1 GCA_012329085.1 Methanosarcinales archaeon
GAGAAAATTACAATATATTTATATATTGATATAATCTATATAGTAATTATGGGCAAAATGTGTTTAATTTATGTGATTGATATTTAAAAAATAACATACCAAAAAATTAGAATTTTCTTCTTCTTTGCATATAATTTTATAAAATATATATGGTAAAAAATAATAATAATAATAATAATATAAATAATAACTAAAAAATAGATTGTTTTTTTTGAATGTAAAAATTTTATGATTTTTTAAAATTCTTTTTGTTACATTTAAAAAAATTTATGCCAATATAGTAGAATTAGTGGTATAGCAGTTTATATTTTGGCAGAGACTACATGAATTAAATTAACCAATAGTATTTTTATCACATCTTTGAAAATCAAATTTATGATTGCCTTTTATAATCTTATAAGAAAATTTTCAGAGGTTACATTCACCCATAAAATCTCATATAGAAAAAGACGCTCATTTTAGATGCATAAATAAACAAATTAAAGAATTCACAAATCAAATGTATTCAATAATATTAGTTGATACAAAAGCAAGAAAATATAGGCGAATTTAAAAATATAGGGGAAATATGGACAAAAAAAGAGTCGAGCTAAAGATCTTAATGTGTAGTTTGAAAAAAATCAATTATTAAAACGCAGAAAAGTCGATAATATGTGCAAATGTTAATGGAGATAATTGAAGTCATAATATGGGCTGTGAATTTCACCTACAAAAAAAATGAATCAAATTAAATTACTGATGACAATCGGTCATTATCCACACATGATAAATAAATGGAATAAGATAGAACATTATATTTTTCGATATTTTCAATTAATTGAAAGGAAAAAAACACTCAGGTTTTACAAAGCATCACAATTAGCTTAAAATAAATATAATAAAGGTGTCAAAATTTCAAATGAAGATATTGCAAAATTTTGAATAAAATATCATACTTTACATCCTAAATGAAATTGTTCTATTTTATCAAATGGAGATTGATTTGGATGAATTAATTTTCGACAAATCCTAATTTTTAAAAAAAATTTATACATTCATTTTATTTTAAGATATTTATATATTATACTTATTTATATATAAATAAGTATAATAATAATAATAATAATAACAATAATAATAAATTACAATCTATTTTTTAAATATTGTCAGATTAAATAAAAAAATATTAAAAATTTATAAAAATTATAAAATCTTTAAATAATATTATATGCCTTTAATGACATATTATGTATAATAAAAAATATTTTAATAAATAAAAAACTATATATATATATATGCTTAATAATAATAATAATTTTGCATTGGTGTTAATATTAGTATTGATATTTTCATATTTAGTAATTGCAGATTTGTCAATTTTTTCAAAATCTGAAAAAGTATTGCAAAGTACAAAAATATTTTTAACAGACCCAAATCTTAAATTAGTCATATGTGAAACAATAGGGCTTAAACATGATGTAGATATTTATCATTCAGATCTTGAAAAACTCATTGAGCTTGATGCATCGAATAGGGACATATCCAATCTCAATGGATTAGAATATGCTACTAATTTAACACATATTGATATTCAATGCAATCAAATATATGATCTTACACCTATTGCTAATTTATCACAATTGAATTATATCAATTTTGATGAAAATTGCATATCTGATATTTCACCCATTTCTACACTTACAAATTTAATTGGAGCTTGTTTTAATGAAAATGAAATTGCTGATATTCCCCCTCTTACAAATCTTACCAATTTAAAATGGCTCTGCCTTTCAGGAAATCAAATAATTGATATTACCCCAATTTCTACTCTCATTGGATTGAATGAATTGGACCTTCGTAAAAATTGGATAGATAATATCAATCCCATCTCTTCTCTTTATAATTTAACCAATCTATATCTTGGAACTAATAGAGTATCCGACATCTCTTTTATCTCTAAACTTGCTAATCTAATTGAACTTGATCTTTATAATAATCAAATAACTAATATATCCTCTCTTGCCAACCTTATCAACTTAACCAATCTCATTCTTAGTAAAAATCAGATAACTGATATTTCTCCCCTTTCTGAACATATCAATCTAATTGAACTTGATCTTCACAATAATCAGATAATTGATATATTACCGCTTAAAAATCTTACCAATTTGACCAAACTTAATATATACATGAATAAAATGCACGATCTCTTGCCTCTTGCCAATCTTACTAATTTATCCATACTTAGTATTGGAAAAGATAAAAAATCGTATTTTTTAGAATTTTTTAAAATTCATCTACCATGGTATGAAAAAAAGTATACTTATGACCTTACGCCTCTGACTAATCTTACCAATCTAAAACATCTTACAATTTGGCGCAATAATGTAAGTGATATATCTCCACTTGTGAATAATAAAGGTCTTACTAAAGGAACTCATATTTATTTTTGGAAAAATCATTTAAATCAAAAATCTATTGATGCATATATTCCCATTCTTGAAAAAAGAGGAGTTGTTGTATCAATAGAACATTCAAATATATTAAATAAAATTCATATAATATTTAAAATATTAAATCGTATTGCACAATATTTTCATTTAAAAAAATGAAAACTTCATGGCATAAAAATAAAACTTTGTTTAGTATTTTTAAATCATTATATTTTAATATTAAAAATGCAATGATTAAAATTATACATTAAAAATATTGAACATTAATAATATAATAACACTTAATATTCAACTTTTATTTAAAACACAATAATTACTAATTTATGTTACTTAACTTATTATTTTAGTTAAAAAAATATTATACATTTTTAGATTTTATACCTTTTTTACTAAATTTTATAGGACAGTTTTTTTAATAAAATTTTTGCATTTTCTTTATTTACATTTACATTCATATTCACGGCATAAAACCCATTTATTAAATTTGAATCGTAATTTGGTGTTAATTCAATATAATCAATTTTCCATCCCATTGGCGAATTTTTACCATGAGATGGTTTATACATTATATTTCCATAAATATCTTTACGATATAAATTAGAATCTTTTCCATAAATTTTTTTTGTTTTTTCCCATAAATAATCATTAGACATCATATTAATTTCAACTCACATACTTTTTATTTTTATTAACTAATTTAATTGTGAAAGATGAACACAAAAATTATTTTTCTAAAATTGATTCAGTATAGTTTAATCCAAATAGAGTTTAATCCATTTATATCAAAAAATAAAATTTTCAAAATATTTGTTAAAATCATAGTTTTGCCCATGTACTTTAAAATTAAATCTTATTAAACTACAAAAATATTAATACTGCAACTTATTTATTAATCTTTGAATTATATTAAAATAAAATATAATTATTACAAAATATAATAATAATTATATAGGATGAAAAGTATATAAAACTATCGTTTAAATTTTTACTTTAGAATACATTATATTGAAACTAAAATATAAATTAAATGAGTAAATATAGTTATATTTAAAAATAACATTATTTTATATATAGATGTATAAAATATAATATTAATTACTAAAAAATAAATACGATATAACGCCCATTCGTTCGAATAACTCATTCTGAAAAGTTTGAGTGTTTACGCTCATTCGTTCAAAAATCAAAGATTTTCTTAAACTCATTCTGAAAAGTTTGAGTGATTACACACATTAAGAACGAAAATCAAAGATTTTCTCATATGCCCATTTGTTTCGAATGGGCTTTCCAAATGAGCTATTAAAATTTTTTCCAACTCATTCTTGCAAAGAACGAATGTTAAGCATATAACTTTATAAATTATATGCAATAAAAAAAATCAACAATATTTCCTATAATAATTTTAAATCATATCTAATTATAAAATTAGAAATGTTTTATAGGGTAAGAAAAAACTAATTTTGGAAATATCCATTAATGTTGATACAAAAAAGAAATAGCGCCTTAGATTTGAAAAGATTGTCATTTTTACGAATTTTACATGTCTGTCATTTTTACTCATTCCAAATTACATATGCTCTGAAAAATATCATCATATAATCTATTATATATTGAACTTATGTCACACCTAAATTTTTTTGCTACAATCAACGCAACAACAGTCTCATCTACAAGATTAAAAAATTCATTTTGCTTTTTATCAATCTCAGATATTACAATTTTTTCATCCATTTTTAAAGAAATTGAAATAAAAAGCACAATCTGTTCCTTAATCGATTTATCTTTAAATAATTCTATCGAAGGACTAAACCCCTGTGGAATTGTTATAGCATTAAAATCAAAATTTGCAATAAGCACATTATCTTTCTTTTTTATAAGATTATACTGAATTGCCATATCGCAAATTAAAGAAGCTTCTGCAGGATTCATCCACCTTAAATCAAAAGAAAGTGAAAACTCAAAATCTTTTATAGAAAGAGATTGATTCGTATGTTTTTTAAATGGTGCTGCAACAACAAGTATAAGTTCATTCATATTTATAATTATTTTTTAATAGCTCGTTCGGAAAGCACATTCGGAAAGCACATTCGGAACGAATGTGCGTTAGAGAAAATCTTTGATTCAGGAAATTCTCAAAGAGAATTTCCTTCTAAAAATTTCTCCTTTGGAGAAATTTTGTTTTCGAACGAATGTGCGTATGAGAAAACCGAAGGTTTTCGAACGAACGAGCGTTTGCTCGAAATTAAACAAATGAGCATTAGAATATAACTTATAAAGTTATACACTCAGAGAACTTTTCAATAGCTTGTTCAAAATGAATAAGCGTTTACTTATTAGAAAAGCTCATTCGGAACGAATGGGCTTAAACACTCATTAGACTTGTTGCAAATTAAAGTAATTTATTGCCATGAATCGATATGCTACAATCAAATTTAGTTTTTTTAAAACCCAATATGCTGCGGCATCATAAATTATTACGCAACAAGTCTATTCTTTCATAATGAGTTTAAGAAAATCTTTGATTTTCGGCAGCTCGTCCGAAATATTCTGAGCGTTAATTGGTGTCAAGTATATAATTTTATAAATTATATTCAGTTAAAAATAATATCAATCCATCTACAAAGTAAAACAAAAAATTTTAATTAATTATGGATGATATTAATTTTTCTTGTGCCTCTTATGCTTAAAAATTACAAAGATATGTAAATTTTATTTCCAGCATCTATAAAAATCAACCAAAATAAAGACATTTTGCATCTATTATTCCATCAACTTCTCGCATTTTATCAAGTATGGACTCTGAAACTTCCGTATCTACATTAAGAGTCATTATCGTAGATTTACCAATTTTTGCCCTTCCAACCTGCATTCCAGATATGTTAATATTATTTTCTCCAAGTACTACACAGCAAGGACCAATTACATTTGGCTTATTAATATGATTTGAAATAATCATATATCCAAATGGTAAAATATCTACACGATTTTCATCTATTTGAATTATTCGTTCTGTCCCTTCTATTATTGCACCTGTAACTGATTTTTGCATACCATCTTGTTGAATTAATTTCACATTTATAGTTGATGTATATTCTTCAGTTTCGTCATGTGTGCTTTCGATTATCTTAATCTTTCTTGACTTTGCAAGTAAAGTTGCATTTACATAATTTACACTACTTCCAAGCACTGGTTCAAGCAATCCTTTTATAGCTGCAATTGTAATAGGTCGCAAATCATTTTGTACAATCTCACCTGAATAATTTAGCTCTATTGTTGTGTAATTTTTAGATGAAAGCTCGCCAATCATTCCTCCAATAGTTTCTGCAAGTTTAATATATGGTAAAATTTTTGCCATAGCTTCTGGTTTTACGGCTGGTATATTAATGGAATTTCTTGCAACTCCTCCATTTAATACTGAGATTATATCTTCTGCAACAGATACGGCAACATTTACTTGTGCTTCTTTTGTAGATGCTCCAAGATGTGGGGTTGCAATTACATTATCAAATTCAAGGAGTTTATTGTCAAATGGCGGTTCTTCCACAAATACATCAAGTGCTGCACCGGCAACTTTGCCACTTTCAAGTGCTTCAATTAATGCTTCTTCATCAATAATCCCGCCTCTTGCACAATTTATGACTCTCACGCCATCTTTCATTAATGCGAACTTTTCTTTATCAAGAATCCCTTTAGTTTCTTTTGTAAGTGGGGTATGCACTGTAATAAAATCAGATTTTATTGCAATTTCTTCTACTGTTGTAAGTGTTACCCCGAGATTTTTAGCATGTTCTTCTGATATAAATGGGTCGTATGCTAAAATTTCCATGTTAAGCCCAAGTGCTCTTTTTGCAATCTCTGTGCCTATGCGACCAAGTCCGATAACTCCAAGTATTTTATTATTAACTTCAATGCCTGTAAATTTTTTTCGTTCCCATTTTTTTGATTTTAATGATGCAACAGCTTGCGGGATATTTCTTGATAATGATAATATCATGGCAAGAGTATGTTCTGCCGTAGATAGCATATTTCCTTCTGGTGTATTTACTACAAGTATTCCTTTTTCTGTTGCAGCATTAATGTCTATGTTATCAACACCAACGCCTGCCCTTCCTATTATTTTTAAATTGTCTGCGGCATCGATTACTTTTTTTGTTATAGTGGTACCACTTCTAATTGCAAGTGCATCAAAATCTTTGATTTTTTGTATAAGTTCGTCTTCTGTAAGTCCTGTTGATACTTCGACTGTGAAATGTTTTTTAAGTAAATTAATACCTTCTTTTGATAATGGGTCGCTAATTAATATTTTCATTGCAATTTCCTATTTTTTATAGCTCGTGATTGAACATTCTGAGCGTTAGTATATAATTTATAACATTATATACTTAGAGAAAAAAAATTAATTTTTTCATTTTTTTTTTTGATTTTTTTATTGTATGTGACTTGTAAATATTATATATTTAACATTCATTTTTAAAGAGAAATGAGTTCGAGAAAATTTTAATTTTACATAATCAATTGAAAAAAATATTTAATTTTTGATATGAATATATGAGATTCATCTGATTTAAATATTATAGAATTTCTTATGTTTATAATATTCTTTTAAATATGGGTAATTCACATATTAATTACAACATTTTATAAATTATTTTATAAAATATCAATCCAATAATTTTTCTTTGTGTCAATTAATTAATTGATTATATGTAGGGGGAAAATCTAAATAAAAAGCTATATGAGAAATTGGAAAGTTCTTTGAATATCATTCTTGTAAAGAACGAGCTATTAAAACTTTAATTGAATATTTTTTTTTTTTATTTAAATATATTGCATACAAAGCTTGACCATCATAATAATTATTGCATTATATTATTGATATAATTATAATTTAAATGGTATTGATTGAGATATAAATAGGATCTATTTTTCTATTTAATATATGGTTTTAGTTAATTTTTCTAAATTACTATACCATTTTGGTATCAATTTATTATTAGTTTTTTTTATCAAACTACCTAAAATGTATTATTTTATTAATTATTCTCCGCATTCTGAAAGCTTTGCTGTAAATTTAGAATTTTCGCTTAAATTTTCATACATCAAACCAATCGAATTATATTCCATAATTTTTACTTCGTCTTTTATTAATTTTTTTTACACTTTTTTCTATTTAATTTCACATTCCCATTGTAAAGGAAATTTTTCATTAAATCCAAGTTCAAAAATATCTTTTCTTGGTTTTCTATCATGCATTTTTTCTTTGTCTGGATGACCAATTGCAAGTATTGCCATAAGTTCAAATGATTCAGGCACATCTAAAATTAAATTCACCATTTCCTTTCTATTTAATATTTCTCCAAGCCAAACAGACCCAAGATTGAGTTCAACACATACAAGAAGCATATTTTGAATTGAAGCACCTATTGCTTGAATATCTTTTATATAATTATAGCTTGCATCGGAATCGAGAAATACAGCAATCAATAAAGGTGCATTTTTCACAATATTGGAATATTTTGTACATGTTGCAAGTTTTTCTATTGTGTTTGAATTTTGTATTACAATATAACGCCATGGCTGATTATTCAATCCAGATGGGGCATACCTACCCGCATCTAAAATTACATTTATATCTGCCCTATTTACAGAAATTTTTAAAAAATTTCTGATACTTTGTCTTTGCTTTATAGCTTTTATAAGTTCCATGTAAATATTAATTTTTAATATTCTGGATTTATAATATCTTCTTCTATATTAACACCCTCTTCAACTTTGATTCTTGGC
Organism: Methanosarcinales archaeon; assembly: GCA_012329085.1. Next base: position 8,217 of record JAAXQB010000159.1, read on the forward strand.
CAAATTTTTACATTTGAATGAACTGTTGAATTTTTTCCTATTATTACATTAGGTCCAATTACGGTGCCATTTTCTAAATTGCATTTATTTTCTACATTAGTATTATTGTCAATAATAGAACCGGATACATTTACATTTTTTCCAATTGCCACATTATTGTATATGTATGATGAAAGAATTCTTGAACCATTATCAATAACACAATTTTCACCTATTGTGGTATATGGACCTAGTAAGACATTATCTCCAATTGTTGTATTTGTCCCTATAACAATTGGGCCTACTAATGCAGAGTTTGAACCTACTGACACATTATGTTCAACCATCAAAGGACCGATTATTCGTGCATCATCTGTATGAAAATTTCCACCTATTGTGGTACCCGGTAAAGATGCCAACATCCATCTTTGTGCAAGTCTATATGAAGTTGGATTTCCAACATCTGTCCATCTGCCGCGAACTAAATATCCATTTATAAGCTCATTAGTTGTAAGCATTTCTGGAAATATATCCTTTGCAAAATCATATTCTTTATTTTTTGGAATTCGATCAAATATCTCTGGATTGCATACATAAATGCCAGTACTTGCAAGATTGCTAAAAATTTCACCTGCACTTGGTTTTTCAAGAAATCGATGAATTTTATTATTAACATCCATGTCAGCAATACCAAATTCCCTTGGATCATCAATTGAGAGCAACCCAATCGTGACTATTGATTCGTTTTGTTCATGGAATTGATACATTTCCCTTAAATTTAAGTTTAGTACATGATCTCCGCCAAGAATTATAAAAGTTTCATCATTCAAAAACTCTTCTGCATTTTTGACACTTCCTGCCGTTCCTAATTTTGTTTGTTCATATGCATAATCAATATGAACTCCAAATACACTTCCATCCCCAAGAACTTCTTCAATTTTTTCAGCCATATATCCTATGGTAATTACAATTTCATTAAATCCTTCTTTTGCAAGATGTTCAATCAAATGCACCACAGATGGTTTATTTAAAATTGGTATATTTGGCTTTGGGCGGTCAAATGTAAGTGGTCTAAGACGAGTTCCAGTTCCCCCGCACATAATACATGCTTTCATAATACTATATAATGTTATTTTAATTTATAATTTTATCGACTTGATTTTATTCTAATTTCCTGTTCATTTTGAATTTTTATTTGTCTTCTGCCCCTAAATTCATTTACGATTCCATTTATATAAATTTTATTTCCTTTATTCAATTTTTCTTCGAGATTTATTGCACCAGCATTATTTGGTATGAATATTTCAATATCATTAGAATTATAATCGACATTTAATATCAAATGGTTGCCAGTTCTTGTAATTCGTTTATCCATTATAATTCCTTCAAAATAGATTTTATCAGAAAGTTCAGACTCATAAAGACAAACTAATTGATATCGTCCATCATTCAATGCCATATTTGAATCTGTATAAATCATAGCATACGCTATACCAAGGGATAAGATTATCATCACAAGAAGAATTGCAATTATTTTTTCTTCTTTTTCCATATATATTGTATATATTTTTAAACGAGAAATTAGAAATTTTTTTAAATTATTAACGCCCATTCGCTTCGAGAACGAGCTCTCAAAGAGAATGAGTGTTAAGTATATAACTTTACAAGTTATATGCAAATATGAAATTTAAGATAATGAATGCATAGAATCACGATATATTTGTTTTATACCTTCATCAGTGCTTTCCATAGGGGTTAAAGAAAGTAAAATATCTAAACTTGGAGTTGCTTTTACAAGGTCTGTTAAATCATTCACATCGCCTTCATTAAATCCAATATCTGACAATTTTTCATTTATTCCCACACTATACAACCACTGTTCTACCTCTCTTGCAAGATATACTCCATCTGAATTTGCTTTTGATACATCTTTTACGATAGGTTCAAATATATATGCAAATCTTTCAGATGCTGCTGGATGGCTATATTTAACTACAGCTGGCAAAAGTACTGCCAATCCTAAACCATGTGCAAGATCTGGTTTCAATGCACTTAAAGGATGTTCAAGTGCATGAGTGTAATGTAAAAGTCCATTATCAAAACTAATTCCTGCGATTGCTGATGCATATAGTAGCCAATATCTTGCAGTTAAATCATTTGGATTTTTGATTGCGTTTGGAAGATATCGTGAGACTAATTCAATGGTTCTTTTTGCAAGATTAATTGTATATGGACTTGCTGCAATACTCGTTGCAGCTTCAACTACATGATTTACTGCATCTACAGCTGTGTATTGTGTTTGTTTTTCAGGAAGTTTTGTAAGTAGTGCAGGATCATCAATTGAATATAATGGATATATACAATCATACACCAATGCAGGTTTAAAATTTTCCTCTGGGATAGTTGCTACGGCAAATCTATTTACTTCGGTACCCGTTCCATGTGTTGTATTTATTAAAACTATTGGTTTTGCTGTTTTTGCATCAAATTTAAATTTATATAAATCTCTTGCGGATTCTGTTGTATGTTCAAGTAGTATTGCAGTACTTTTTGCAACATCTAATGGACTTCCACCTCCAATACCAATAACGGCATCTGCTTTCATGCCCAACCCCATTTCTTTTGCTTCATCTATCATATCCACAGTTGGATTTGCACTTGCTTTATCATAAATTTCATATGTGGTATTTTGTTCATCTAATATCTTTTCAATAACGCTCCACGCACCACACAATTTATACGATCTTTTTCCTGTGACAAATAGTAAATTATTAAATCCTTTACTTTTTAAATCGGAAACAATACCTTCGAATTTATTGATTGCACCCACTCCAAAATAATTTGTTGTTTTACACCTCAATTCAAATACATTATTAATATCTATAAGATCATCTACTTTGTTTGAAATTTCACTCATTATAAATCACTCCTTTTGATTGCTTGTTTGTTTGTATGTTATTGTACGCCATATCAATTTGCCATATTATTCCTAATGCACAATTGGTACCATAAAATTAATTCAATAATAATCGAATTTAAATTTTATATGTGTAGATATTTTATATAAGTTATGTGCTATAAATGTTTGTATTATATTAAAAAAGTATACAATAAATATGATGTCAAATAATCGATATGATGTCAAATAATAAAATTGAATGTTGTCATGTTTAATTAAGAAAAATACTATAATATATTCTTCATGAACTTAATATTAATTATAAAGAAAATGATTATATATACGATAATACATGCAATAGATTCATAATTTCATACCAATTTTAATATTTTTTTAGTGAACATTGCACCTCTTTTAGATATGTAAGTGAATATTAACATTAATTATGTATTAAAAGATTTGTTCTCGCATCTTAGTAAAAAGTTATATATACTTGTAATACCATTAATTATCATATACTTTAAACTAATTGGAGGTGTATATACAAATAGTATAAATAAGTACATAATTTATACATCATGCAGGACATGTCATTTTTTAAGCATATCTTGCATATATAAATATATTTTTAAAATTATAATTTTAAATTAAAACAAATCAAAAATCAAAGATTTTTTCAAACGCTCATTCATTCTGAATGAGTTATAAAAAATTTAATATTTTTTTGTTAACATATATAATAATTAATCATGATGTATTGCGAAAAGACATTAGCATCTTTATTGTCCCACATACATCATTATAAAATAATCTATAAAATATGAATTTTTTTAATATAAATGCGAGAAATTAGAAATTTCTCTGAGTATAATAACTTTATAAGTTATATACACTGAAAAAATCAAGCATTTCATAGAATATACTTTTACAATAAATAGATTTCACAATAATAATAATAATAAATTAAAGATTTGAACAAAAATTATAAATATTTAAATTTAAATATTTGATTTGGAATTTAGATGGAGTTAATGCCAACGATTCTAAAACAAATATAATAAAAATTAGAAAATAGTTCAATTCTTTTAAAATTACAATTTGTCAATATATGTTAGTATGGAGCAAATTAGAAAATAATAATTAATAAGCATAAATAAATAAAAATTATAAATTTAGGAGTTACGCAGTTCAATAGAATGTGATAAAGTTAAGGTATGAACACACCAAAATGTAACGAAATGGATTATATCAATTTCTTGGTTGCGGCCCAGAAGGCATTCAGTGCTGTGGAAGCATCCA
>JAAXQB010000237.1 GCA_012329085.1 Methanosarcinales archaeon
AATAAACGAGCGTTTGCATCGGATATATTTCGTAATAAAAAAGACACTTTTAATGATAAAGTTATGTTAATCTCATGCGAATTATGGAACTATCATCTGAAATGTTAATGAATTGAAAATGTATGAGTGGGTAAAAGAAACTAAAATCTCTATAAGGTTATTATATCGCAACAAGTCTACTATATTAATACATATCACGCATAAAAATATAATGCTTAATATGACAATTATTTTTTTATTCATAGAAATCTAAAATTAAATATAATATTTAAAGTATAAATAATGTTCCATGTACGAATTATTTAAAAGAAATTCCAATAAAACTTAAAAATAAGCTATATAATTATAAAAAAAATAAGAGATAACGCTCATTTGTTCGAATAACGCTCATTCGTTTCGTATGAGCTATCGAAGATTTTCTTAAACTCATTCTGAAAGAATGAGTGATTACGCCCATTCGTTCCGAATGTGTTTTCCAAATGAGCTATTGAAATTTTCTCTAACTCATTCTCTTCGAGAATGAGTGTTAAGTATATAATAACAGTTCATTAAACGGTCATTCTCTTCGAGAATGACCTTCTAACAATAATGAACTTTATAGTTATATACAGTAAAAAAACATTAGATTTGTTGTATAATAAGCCAAATTTGACCTTAACATAGTGACTTGTGATAAAAACTAAATTTAGTTGATATATATTAAAATATGAGTTATACATAAAATGTCTAATACATCTAAACCACTACGCTCAATTTTTTTCATTTTTTGCTTTTATTAGAATTAAACCACTTAATGCAATGATTATTGTGGCAAGGGAAATTATTACAATATTGTTTTGTACTATCCACTTAATTTCATCGAATGGACATGGCTCTCCTAAAACTATCACGGAAATTGGAATTCTTATACCAATCCAACTTGGTGCCATTTCTTCCAGTTCTATAGTTTCTTTATCTGCATCTACAAATTCTATATATGTACTCCGATTATGCATATGCCCTACGCCTGAAAATATTGATGTTGCCCCATATATTCCAGGAGATATGCCAGATGGTATTTGTATTGTAATATTGAATGTTTTTGATTCGCCATACTTAATAATGTAATTCTTAGGTTCTATTGAAATCCATTCTCTAATATCAGTACCTCTTTTATCAGTTTCCCTATCTACATATATTATGTTCCAATGCCCAATCCTTGTTGATTCTTCGATAACTCCTGTGAGCGTTATATTCAATTCTATTGTATCTCCAGGATGTCCTTCAAGATTAACTAATAATCCTTCACTAACCATTGTTGCAGATGTTGTCTGAGTGAAAAATAATAACACCATGCATATAATTATAACACTTTTCATCATAAGGTAAATTTTTTTTATATTATTATCTAACTTTATCATACATATATACTTTTTTTAAATCTACTTTTTAGAGAATGATTGAATTAAATTTTTCATTTAAAATTGATATTTTTTTAAATTTAAATAATCAATCTTTACTTAATTATTCAATACTATAATTTTAGCACTCAGCTTCACGAAATTTAATTTTTTAATAGCATATAACTTATAAAATTATGTACTGAGGGAAATTTTCAATTTATCGATATTGTGTGCATTTATTTCAAAATGTTTTTTATTTTGTATTTTTAATAACACATTCAGAATGAATGTGCGTTAGAAAAAATCTTTGATTTTTGATTAAATTTTTGTCTATCGATTCATATGATTGTAAATAGGATATGATAATGTATGAAAACACAATGTATAATCAAATGTGTGTGAAAGCAAATATAACTATTAAAGTTAAAATATCCCATATTTTAGCGGAATTAATGATATGCAATTAAATTGTCGATAAATTAAAAAATTTCTCTCAGCATATAATTTTACAAATTATAGAGGCTGTCTAACAATTGAAATTCCGTGTACAAATCAATTAATATTTATCACATTTGGGGCAATATTTATAAAATTGTAATTAATAATTACCCAATTGGGATAAAATATAACTTAAATATATAATGTAAATTAGTTATTGGACAGCCACTATAGGCTATAAAAAAATAAGATCGAAATAACTTTTGCAATCATTTCGCATCTTTTTCTTCTATATCTTCTTTGTTATCTATTTCTTTTTCAGATAATTGTTGTACAAGATTTGTAAGGTTTTGTATTTTAGATTCAAGTTCTTGGATATCTTCCTTTTTTTTATCTTTCTTTTTTAGTAATAAAAGAATTAGCAACAATATAATTATTATTAAAGTCACAAAAATTATGTTTTCTATTAACCAATCAATATATGGTTTGAATGGACAAGGTATTCCAAGAACATTTACAATTACTGGAATATGGAAGCCAGTTTTTGCCACTGCCCCGTTTCCCCGTTCCATTGCCGCTTTATCTCCATGTACAAAGACTATATAACTTCTACGATACTCTATGTATCCAGGGCGCCCAGCACCAGGTATTATTGCACCATGCAATCCAGGATTTGCATTAGGTGGTATCTGTATTTTAACCTCGAATGATATCGATTCTCCTTCGTTTATTTCAAAGTAATTTGGTGTTATTGTAATCCAATTTGTAATATCCATTTTAGGACTATCGCCTTCTCGTTCACGATATGATGTACTCCAAAATCCTTTTCTGGAATCAAGTGTTCCTCTTAAAGTTATATTTTCAACTAATACATCCCCTGGGTATCCCTCTACTTCAATAAAAATTCTACTAACACCAACAGGATGTACTACATCAATACATAATATGCATAAAAATATAATGCTTAATGCGACAATTATTTTTTTATTCATGAGAATTCAAATATATATGTTGTATTTAAAGTATAAATACATTTTGTATGAAGTTTTATATGCAGTTATAAAATATGGAAATTTAGCATATACTTTTATAACTTATATGCCTCGACTTTGTCATATTACAATATAAACCAGCCATGTAAAACGGTATGACTTCAAACCGTTCATAAAAACAAAATCAATATCAAATGCTTGAATGGGCATTCAATCTGATAAAATAGAGATGATTATCTCATTTTTAATTATATATAACTTATAAAATTATATATTTAACACGCATATCATTCTGATGTATATTAGAGAATTTTCCAATTTCTCGTTTTAAAATTTATAATAATATATTTTATACTATAAAATAATATTCATTCATGAATTACTTGTAAAAATTAACATATGTGTTTAGTTCGTTAAAATTAATATCAATAGAATATTCGATTGTGTATTTTTTTCAAATAATTGCAAGTTTTAAATTTAAAACCAATAACAATATAGGCATCTCTATAAATTTGTAATGTATATTAATTTTAACTTATTAAGATTCTTAATAGTGTGAAATATAGCAACTAAACACAATATAAATTAACAATAAAATATAATTGTAAAAAATAAAAAAAGATGTGGTTAATTACCACATCATTGATTATGCAAGTTCGGATGTTAAGATCATAGTAGATTCTGCCGCACCAGCACCGTGAAGGTTCGCATTTACCCAAAAATTAGCAGCAGTTTGCGGAGCAAGTTCTGTGACTCTATACTGTGTGACAATCTCTGGCCAATTTACTAAAGCATTTGCCGCAGTACCTCGAGCGGTGACATTAAATGCTTGTGCATTAACTATATTAGCTGGATTCCATGCGGTACGATTAATATGCATGCTTAAATTAGGCGTACCAACCATATTGTTGTTAAATAAAGTAGCAACTGGTGTATCGATAATTGTGATAT
>JAAXQB010000006.1 GCA_012329085.1 Methanosarcinales archaeon
AAAAATTTCTTTGAGTATATAACTTTACAAGTTATATACAATTAAAAAATTTCTCTTAGTACATAATACGAATATCGCCCCTTCTATTCGAGAATGAGCAAACGCTCAAAATGTTCTTAAACGAGCAAACGCTCATTCGTTCCGAATGAGCTGTCGAATAACGCTCATTTGTCCCAAATGAGCAAACGCTTGTTCATTCTGAACAAGCTATCAAAGATTTTCTCTAACGCTCATTCGTTCAATCATGAGCTATTAAAACTTTCCAAATATAGTAATTTAAAAATTAAAACTAAAATAAATTTAAAATAGAATAATCATAATAAAATAAATTTATATTATTTTTTCAAATCCATCTCATTATGTATTATTGTTATACAATGGTCTGAATGAAGTGATAGCGGTCCAACAGACACAGTCTTTGCACCAAAATTTAATATCATTTCCTCTTCCTTTTCTGTAATTCCAACATGATCACCCAAGATAAATATGGGATTTTCTATTAAATTAGAAGTTTCCCTTATAGAATTTCCATCTTCTCGAAGATAAAATAAATTTCTCCCATCTTTTTTAAACTCACTAAGTAAATTTTCAAGATTGTCTGATTTTATAAATACACCTGGCATTGATCGTATTTCAAAATTGTCAGATTCATCATTTGAATGATTGTTAATTGAAGTTTCTAATTTTAAAAGTGCTTTTTTTATAAGCGATCCCGCACTTCTTTCATCTGGACTTAAATATCTAACAAATTCACCCTCAAACCTTACAATTTTACCCGGATTTGGACTTCCAAGTAATATTAAATGTATATTAACATCCCTTCGCAAATCATGTGATAAAAAAAGTGCCGAATTTACGCATCTACAAAGAATGTCCATCCGTCCAGCAGAACCCGGCAAATCATTTAATGAATAGTCGCTTGTGGTGACGGCTTTATGCCCAATTATTATAAAATCAATCATATTAATTTATTCCTTAAAATTTTAATACAGCATTATCAAAATTTAAATAATAGTTATTCGTCATGCTTTTCATCTATTAAATGATTAATTCCATTTAACATAGCTTCAACAGATGCCATTATAATATCTGTGCGAGAACCCCGTGCAGTTATTATTTGTCCATCTTTTGAGAGTTTTACAAACACCTCTACAAGTGCATCTGTGCCTCCCTCTATTGCATCTACATGATATTCTTCTAAATCTATGTCAGAAATTGAATGCGTTGCTTTTCTAATACAATTTATTGCTGCATCCACTGGACCGTTTCCAATTCCTGCCTCTACAACTTCTTTTCCATCTATATTAAGTTTCAATGATGCCATAGATGTGACTTTATTTCCACCTACAACAGTAAGTTCTTCAAGAACAACTCTTGCTTTTTTATGAATGTCAAGCACAGCTTCTGCTATGGATTGAAGGTCTGCATCTGTCACTCGTTTTCCTGAATCTCCAAGTTCTTTTACCCTATCCAATACCTCATGCAATTGAACTTCATTTACATCAAAATCAAGTTCTTTAAGTGCAAGAATTATTGAACTTTTTCCTGCATGCTTTCCCAATACTATTTTTCGCTCCCTTCCAATAATATCAGGACTCATTGGCTCATAAGTAGAAGTTGAAGTAAGTAATCCATGCACATGTATTCCTGCTTCATGTGTAAATGCATTTCCACCGACAAGTGATTTATTTGGTGCAATCGGAAGACCTGTTAATCTATGTACAAGTCGTGAGGTTTTGTATAATTCATTTCGTTGAATTTTAGTATCATATTTATACAACCACTCAAGAATCATAACAATTTCTTCAAGTGATGCATTGCCTGCCCGCTCTCCAATTCCATTAATTGTTGCATGAACTTGTTTAGCCCCTGCATTTAATGCTGCAACTGAATTTGAAACCGCTAATCCAAAATCATCATGGCAATGGATACTAATTGGTGTTTTGATTGTTGAGGTTAAATCGTTGAATATTTCTGTTGCTTTTTCTGGAACAAGAAGCCCTACCGTATCGCAAAAACACAATCTATCAGCCTTTGCGTCAATTCCACTTGAATATATTGATTTTAAAAAATCAATGTCCGCTCTTGATGCATCTTCTCCACTCAATTCTACAATAAGTCCATGGTCTTTTGCATATTCTACGCAATTTATTGCCATGTTGCGAACTGTTTCTCTGTCTTTTTTAAGTTTGATATTTATATGTAAATCAGATACAGGCACAACAAGATGAATGGAATCTACGCTACAATCAATGGCATAATCTATATCTTGCTTAACAATACGGCAATAACTACATATTTCTGCATCAAGTCCTTCATTGGATATTGCACGAATTGCTTTTCGCTCTCCTTCTGATGTTATAGCAGAGCCTGCTTCGATTATATCTACACGAAGTGTATCTAATTTTCTTGCTATCCAAAGCTTTTCTTCGAGTGTGAGTGCAACTCCTGGTGTCTGTTCACCATCCCTTAGAGTTGTATCTAAAAATTTAATGTTTTTTAACATGTTGTATCAAAAATAAAAGATTTTTTTATATTACATAATTTATAAAATTATATACTGAAAGAAATTTCCAATTTCTTGAATGCATTCTTAAAAATGAATATTTACGCTTATTCATTCTAAATGAACTGTGAGAACTTAAAGATTTCTCAAACTTATTTAACGCTCATTTTTTATAAAGCTCATTCTTGTAAAGAATGCGCGTTAAATGAGCTTTGAAAAGAATGAGTGTTTAAATATGTAATATGAAAACAAAATTTTTAGAAAGACATTCTCTTTGAGAATTTTCTGAATCAAAAATTTTCATATTATTATACTGAGAAAAAAATTTCAATTTTTTAAAATCATATATTTGCAAATTATATGTTAATGTTTACTCATAACGAAAACAAAAATCAAAGATTTTCTTCAATGCTCATCCTTTTCAAGAATGAGCAAACGCTCATTCGTTCCGAATGAGCTATTAAAAATATTTTTTTGCAGTAAGTATTGATTCTGCAATTAAGTCTGCACAACTTTGGAGATCTTTAAGACTTAACACTTCGACTGGTGAATGAATATATCGCGTTGG
>JAAXQB010000079.1 GCA_012329085.1 Methanosarcinales archaeon
AATAAGTTTAAGTTTACTTAGCACTTTAACCGTAACAATAGAGGTAGATTTTTTGAAAATTCAACTTGGGCCAATTAAAGTTATTCAAAAAAGGATTAATTTAAAAGAAATTGAGATATATAAAATTATAGACATTCCATGGTATTATCGTTGGATTTTGGGAATTCGTCTAATTTCTAATGGTTGGTGGTATAATATTTCTGGTTCAAGAAAAGCGATTGAAATTCAAATGATAGCAGGCAAAAGATATCAGATTAGTACAAATGATTGGAAAAAATTAGAACAAGCCATAGAACAGGCTATCGAACAAAAAAGAAATTATTAAAAAGAAAAAGTTTTTAGCTTTTAATATGGGTATGGGATTTTTAATGATTGTGCCATTTGATATTTCAAAGGAAGTTGCAAAATTTGTCAATGGAAATATTGTGGGCAAAATTGTTGAAAAAGGAATAAAAATAGATAATTTAGAGATTGAATAAATAAAATAAATCATGTCGTGTATAAATGATATTTCATATAAAATTCTTTTAAGCCAAATAAGTTTAAAAGAATCTGAAAAATTTATAAAAGATAATTCTGATGCTTTTTTTTATGTGCCATCAGGATTTGAAATATTTGGAGTTAAAATAACAGGAGGAGATAAAATTCCAATAGGTATAAAAAATTCCAATTTATTATTCCAATTTATAAAGCCATGCACTGGAATATTCGTACTTGAAGTTTCTGATGCGAATGAAGAAATTGAAAAAATTATACGAAAAATGAATAAGTTATAGAATTTAACTTATATTTTATTTTTATAACAGATTGCATTATTTTTTATCATTACTATCATCATTGCAATCATCACCATCACCATAATTATTATTTATAAAACATAAATTTTCTTTATTAATAACATTGCTATGATATGTTTTAATTCCAAGAATTTTATTAATTTCATTCGTATGCACACCTTTTATTTGCTCTAATTCAGACGAAGAGTAATCAACAATCCCTTTTGCAAATACTTCCCCACATTCAATATCAACAATATCCCCTCTATTAAATGCACCAATAACTTTTTTAATTCCAGATGGTAACAACCCTGCTTTTTTTTTCAGTAATACAGATTTTGCACCCTCATCAACAATAATTTTACCAGATGGTTTTACAAGAAGAATCCATCTTACTTTATTTTTATCTTTATATAATTCTTTATCTGCAATAAAAAGAGTTCCTATTTTTTCCCCATTAATTATTCTTATAATGCCATCCTCAATATCACTATTTGCAATCACCATATGGCATCCAGCCATACCACATATTTTTGCAGCTTCAATTTTTGCCCTCATGCCGCCTACACCCTTCATACTTGTACTTTTGCCACCATAACTCTCAATACCCGGAGTTATTTTCCGAACAAGTTTTATCAATTTTGCATCTTTATTTTTTTTTGGATTTTTATCATATAATCCATCAATATCAGAGAGTACAATAAGAAGATCTGCTTCAATCTTACTTGCAACAATTGCCGACAATTTATCATTGTCTCCAAAATTAGCTTCAATTTCATCTAAACATATAAAATCATTTTCATTAATTATTGGAATAATATTATGATCTAAAAGTGTGGAAAGAGTATTTCTAATATTTAAATAACTAATTCGATTTGAAAACGATTCATAAGTAAGCAAAACTTGGGCAACTGTTAAATTATATTTTTTAAACTCACAATTCCATTCTTGCATTAAAATATTTTGACCAATTGCAGATGCTGCTTGTAATAATTGAAGTTCAAGGGGCCTTGATTTAAGTTTTAATACATCTAATCCAATTCCGATGGCACCAGAACTCACAATAATAACTTGTTTTTTAAGAGATAAAATATGTGAAACCTGTTTTGCTATTGAATTCATAAATTCGTGATTTAGCGTACCATCATCTCTATTTATTGAAGAAGTTCCGATTTTTATAACTATTTTTTTGATAGTTGAATGATTTAATATATCGTTTTTATTAGCACATTCAGAATGAATGTGCGTATGAGATAATCTTTGATTTTCGACAGCACATTCAGAATGAATGTGCGTATGAGATAATCTTTGATTTTTATTATGCATGTTTTTTTAAATGGAACTATTTGCAAAAAAGTGCATCCTTTTCAAAAAATAGGAGGACTTACTTTTTAAAGTGGATACCTTTTTCAACTTATAAATTTTTAGAACTTTTTAAATCATAAAATAATTATCAATATTTACATTTTTAACTCAATGTATATTAAGACTATTATTCATAAACTCTTTCTCTTTTATCCACTTTTATAATTATAATTTGATTGTGATTTTTGTTAATCTCATGGATTATGCGATATTTACCAACTCTTATTCTATAAACACAACTTTCGCCTTTAATCTTTTTATATGGAGAACCATACGGATTCTGTTTTAATCCCACTAATATTTCTTTAATTTTATCTTTGTATATAACTTGTAAAGTTATATACTCAGAGAAATTTCTAATTTCTCGTTTTGCCACTCTGAAAGGTTAGAAATAAAATTTGCTACCCGTTTTGAGAATATTATTTTGTACATTAATATTCATCAAATGTTTCTTCAAATTTTACATATTCTCCTTGTTTAATCTCTTTACGAACCTCTGACAATTCTTTTTTTTTCATAGTATATAATTTATAAAATTATATACTGAGAGAAATTTTAAATTTCTCGAATTTACTTAAATCTTCAGTCCCAAGAAAATTACCTATTTTCATATTTATTTCCATAAGTATTTTTTCCATATTATTAATTTTTTCAAGCAATATATCCATCATGTGCCATTACCCCTTATATATCCATACATTGTTTATATTTAATATTTTTTATAGCATATAACTTGTAAAGTTATATGTTGAGGGAAATTTTTAATTTCTCGAAATGTGCTTTTATAGAATTTTTTAATGTTATAGATAAAAAAGTGGGCACAGCATTTCCAACTTGTAAATTTTTAGAACTTCTTGAACCATAAAAAATATAATCGTCTGGAAAGCATTGAATTCTTGCACCTTCTCTTGTTGTAAGTGGTCTTGGTGCTTTGGGATGAATACATCTTGAGGAAGAAGGCGTACTTAAATTTCTTGTAATTGTTGTACTTGGTCTATTCCACCACAGTCTGCAATAAGTATTTGAAAAACCACTTTTAGGTCGCAATTCTCTCGGTAAATCTTTTGGAGTGCCACCGTCAGGAAGTTTTTCCATAAGTCTAACAAGGTTTGCATTATTTTTTGGAGCGTCATGGTCCATAATTTTTTCTGGTGCATTTTTTCTCATCAATTTTTGAAAATTATTTGTAGGATTGCTTGAATATTTATAAGATTTTTCTCCTGTTTTTATAAATGGTAAATCGTTTATTGCTTCTGCAAGTGTTAGATATGCCTTTAGTTTTTGATTTGATAATGACATTTGTTCATTTACATTATAATGCGTTTGTTCTGGAAATTCAAATTCTTTATTTAATTTTGTACCAATTATAATAACTCTTTCACGAATTTGTGGCACTCCATAATCTGCAGAATTAAGAACTTTATATTTTACTTTATATCCTAATGATTCAAATAATGAAATTATAGTTTTTAATAATTCTCCTTTTTGCATAGATAGCAAACCTTTTACATTTTCAAAAAGAAATACTGTGGGATTTATTTCCTTTAAGATTCTATAATATTCTTGAAATAATTTTCCTTTTGGATCATCGATTAATCTTTTACCAACAGTTGAATATGATTGACAAGGGGGACCTCCAATAATTAAATCAATTTCTCCTTTGTGGATATTCAAATCTTTAATTCCAAAATCTTTGATATCTTTACAATATACTTTTACGGTAGGGTGATTTAATGAATATGCCTTTGCCATATCAGGTAAAATTTCATTTGCCGCAACAATTTCAAAAGTATCATCATGAGCAAAACCATAACTTAAACCTCCAACACCAGCAAAAAGGTCAATGACTTTAATTTTTTTCATTATATCTGCCTCTAATCAAAATTTAAATCAGTGAATTTGGGTATTTGCTCAGTTAATTTCCAAATAAAATAATTTTGGTCAATATTAAAAACAGTTTGACCTCCCATCTGTTGTCTTGTTATCCAATTAACATCGCTATCTTCGATTTCATCTAATTTTATAAAAGCTACTTGTCCATTAAATAAATCAAAATGAATTGCTACTGATGACACACTCTCTTCTCTAAAAAGTCTTTTCGCCTCAATCACTTTATGTTGTTTAATATCGTTTATTCCTTAAAAACCCGATTGAATTTCCAATCTAATTTTTTGTCCATTTTTTAAACTCACTTCTAAGTCTGCTTTCGGAGTTCTTTTAAAAGTATCAATATTTATTAAATCATCATCACCGATTAAGTCTATGTCTTTAATATCAACTTCAAAAACCAAACTTAACGCTTTTAAAAAATAATTTGAAATTATATAACCCCTCATCCAAGAGAAATAAACTTGTTCTGGTCTTCTTCCTTGATTATTCAATTTTGAAATAATATTGTTTTCTTTTAATTTTTCAAAAACT
>JAAXQB010000025.1 GCA_012329085.1 Methanosarcinales archaeon
ATAGCTATATCATATATTTATGCCTATAAACCTATTAAATAGTATTGAATATAATTATATTCACTCATCTATTAAATCATTTTTGGTTTTTTTTTAAATAGATTATCCTTAATAATTTAACAGTATTACAAAAAACAAGCAAACGCTCGTTTGTTCAATCACGAGCAAACGCTCGTTTGGAACAAACGAGCTATCAAAAATCAAAGATTTTCTTTAACTCATTCTGTAAGAATGAGTGTTTACGCCCATTCTTTTCGAAAATGTGTGTTAAGCATAATAACTTTACAAGTTAGATATAACAAAAAACATGTATTTACAAATTATATGCTATAAAATAAAATAAAAATACCATGGACATAAAACACAGAATTATAGAAATTATAAAATCTCTTAAAATATCAAGTGAAACTAAAAAAAATACAGCACTTTATGAAGTATCAAGATATAACGACCCATATCTTGTGCTTATTTCATGTATTTTAAGTTTAAGAACAAAAGATAAAATCACAGCAATTGCTTCATCAAAATTATTTGAATTGGGTTCATCTCCAAAAGATATGCTTTTATTAAGTGCAAAGGAAATAGAAACTGCAATATATCCAGTAGGTTTTTATCGTAGAAAATCAGAACAAATTTTACATATTTCGCGAATATTAATTGAAGAGTACGATTCAAAAGTTCCAGATGACCTTGATGAACTTTTAAAAATAAAAGGAATTGGAAGAAAAACTGCAAATATCGTTATAACACTTGGATTTGGAAAAGTAGGACTTGCTGTAGATACACATGTGCATAGAATTTCAAATAGAATTGGTATTGTAAGTACAAAAACTCCTGAAAAGACTGAATTTAGTTTAAAAAATATTGTCCCAATAGAGTATTGGAAGGACTTAAATGACCTATTTGTAATTCATGGGCAAAATATATGTGCACCAATAAGTCCAAAATGTAGTTTATGTATGATAATTGAATATTGTGATAGAGTTGGTGTTGGTAGATCAAGATAGAAGAATGAGTTAAAAATTCAAGCATATTGTATGCAATTTACTCGCAATTTATGACATACCAGAAAAAAATAAAAAAAAATCTCCATTCATTGAATAGTTTTAAAATAAGATTAGAAGGGAAATTACCATATCACTACCATTCCTATTTGTTGGTAAATTATCTATCTGAAGTTATCTATATATTATCAGGGGACATATTTATTCATAATATTCATAATACACCTCACATAAACAATCATGAAATCCCCAGCCTATATTTCTTGTCTCATTTACTACTTTAAATACTCTGTTTTTGAATTTACTTAAAATTCTTTCTTCATCTATTAATTTAAGTGATGTTTCATAGGCATTTTCAATACTTATATAAAAATTCTCATTAATATCTCCAAAATCATTAGTAAATTCTACACCACATTCAACATAGTACAACAATAAATCAGCTATGCTCTCTTTTGAAGTTTCTAATTTTTTAAAATCATTTATTGCTTTTCTTGTAGTATATAACTTATAAAGTTATATACTGAGAGAATTTTTTTAATTTCTCGAAATTGATAATTTTAATCTATTTCCGCGTTTTGGATAAAATCCTTCACGAACTTTTTCTTTATATTGTTCGAGTATTTCACTTTCATTTGGATTGATATAAAAGTCAAAATATTCTTTAATAGGTTTAAATTTTTTATAGAGTTCTGAAATATGTTTTATCAAAGCCTCTTTTTCAAGTTTATTTAATTCTAATTTAACTTCCCTTAATCCCATAATTTTTTATCCTCCAATATTTTTCAATAGCTTGTTCAGAATGAACAAGCGTTTGAATATTCTTAAACAATAACAATCTTTTTTAAATTTTAACATCCGTAGTACCCGGCGGCAACATCCGTGCAATTAAATCTGGTGATGCAACCTGCTTTACAAAATGAATATCTTTAAGTTCATTTAAATATATCTTATAAATCTTTTTTGCAATATCATTTTGATTAAACTTACCCGGAATAAGTTCTACAACATGCTTTCCATTTCGTTTAATCGCAGATATAGGTCCTCCTATCACTCGAACTTCTTTGTCCATTTCAATTCCTATTGCAACTCCAACTCCTATATTTTTATAATATTTCCGTTCCCCTCTTATCACAAAAGAGCCTTTTTTCAAATATTCACCAGATTCTGGCGTTTTTGAAATTTGGTCAGGATTTATTTGATAACAATCTCCTTCAAATTGCCCCGCTTTCCATACACTTGAATACGAGATTGCAAATTGTGAAGCTTCCTTTAAAGTAGTATCAGGAACCGATTTTCCCTCTGTTTTTATAACTGTAATTGGAGCACCCGGCATTTGTGCATGAAATACAATATCTCGCTTTTCCATATATTTTTTAACAATTTCTTCATTTGTATCTGCATCTCTTCCCCCTACAACAAAAAACCCATCTGATGAAACAAACCATCTAAATCTATCATACCACCTTTTTTTCCATCCAATTTTCTTTTTATATCTATCAAGTGCCTTTAACTCTTTTTTCTTTTCCTTCTTTTGAATTAATTGCTTTGTGATTTCAATTGCACGCATAGCTCCATCTCTCTTTTTTAAAAGCTTTTTTGCTTTATCATAATAAACTTGTGCATTTTGAGGAACAGTTTTTCTAATGTCTATAGCCGCATTAACAGCTTCAAAAGACATGGTGAAAATAGATTCTTTCTCATTAATATTAGAAATCAATTCTGAATATTTAGAACCTTTTAATATCTTTTTAATCTCTTTCCATGAATGTTTTTTTCGTGCTTCAATCAAAACCTTTAACATGTCATCGCACTTTTTGTAATCTGCATAAATAGATTCAGCAATCAAATTATTTTTTTCAGCATCTTTTGTAAATTTTTCAATTGCAGATTGCTGTTGATTTAATCGTCTTTCAAGAACTCCAATTTTTTCTTTTTTAACAATTTCTTTTTTTTCTACTACGATTTCCAATGATTTTTTTCCAAAAAACTCATCCAATGCTAAATTAAAAGATTCAAAATATTCTAAATCAAAGTCTTTATAAATTTTAAGTTCAATCGGAGCTACATCAAACGGTTCTAAATTCCCATTTATTTGCTTTTTAATAATGCAAGGTTTAAACTCACCCTTTGATAGTGGATAAAATATACTATCAAGTGCATTTTTCAATGATTGAATATCATAATCATCTACTTCTTTTGAACTTTTTCTTTTATCAATTCCACTTCGGTGGCATACTTCTTCTGCAAGCACGCCCCCAAGATTGAATCTACTTGCAATAGTTCGTACAATATCCGCATCAGACGAAATAAGCACAGTTTTAAGCTGTTCTTTATCGGCATTAACTGGATTAATTTGAGTATCTGGATATTGATATTCCTCTCCACTTCTAATTTTCCTTCCCTTGTATGATACTGGGTGCAATGGAAGTATGATTTTTCTTTCATTATTTAAAAGTATAATATTTCCTTTGGAAAAAAGTTCTATAACAAGTATTGTTTCAATTCCCCCTCTAATAATTCCAAATTCGATTATCCTATCAAAATCATGCTGCTTTATAAAAGTAATTCGCCCTCCATATATATGCTTTCTAAGAAGCATTGGAAAACTTTGTGGGGTTGTTGGACTTGGTTTAAGATGTTTGCTTAAATGTATTCTTTTTCTAGATTCAATTATAAGATTATCTTTTCCTTTGCCAAAAATAAATAAATTAATTCTAATCTCATCAGATGCTGTTTGATATATTTTTCCGATTTTTGCATCAATTAGTATATTAAACTCATGAATAACGGCTGATACATCAGCACTTGACATTTCTTCTTTCATATTTTTTATGATAAATGATATTTAAAGGTCGTATGATTCATATTCTCCAATAAGTGGAACAAACGAGACACTTCCCTTTTTTTCTTTATGGATTTTTCCAGTTGCGTCTTTCGATATAAGATATAATTGTTGCATATATTCACCAATCGGAATTACAAGTAACCCATCAATTTTTAATTGTTCAATCAGTGATTTAGGAATAGAAGTGGCTGCACATGTGACAACTATGCGGTCATATTGTAATTGATTTGACACTTTAAATGGCTCATCTTCAATCATTACTTCAACATTTGTAATTTCTAATTTTTTCAAATTTTCTTTTGCAAATTCGATAAGTTCAGAAATTCTCTCTATTGTATATATGTACCCCTTATCACCTACAAGGCATGACATAATTGCTGCATTATATCCAGAGCCTGCTCCAATTTCAAGAACTTTATGCCCCTCTTTTAAATCAAGTAAATCACACATGATGGCAACCATATGGGGTGCAGATATTGTTTGATTGTATCCTATTGATAATGGTGTATCTACATATGCACTAAATTTAAGATCTTCAGGCACAAATAAATGCCTTGGAATATGATTCATTGCATCGATTACACTTGATTTTATATCATATAAGTTTTTTAAAGATTTTGTTAAATTTTCTCTATATTTTTTAAATGTTAAAGAATCTAAGTCCCCCGTGACCATGCTGTACTTCCCCTTTTAATTTCTTTTGTGAAAATTCGTTTAACATACTTTGCTTCTGTCATGTCTCCATTTCGTGATCTAAAATATCCATCTCTTATTTTTATATGGGTAAGAATGACTTCGCTTCTATCAAGGGTAAATATATCCCCTACTACAAATTCATGGTCGCCTTTTACTTTTTTTGTGATGGATCTTGTTTTAGTTCGTGCATGGATTGCATATTTTATGCTAACTTCATCGATTGCTCTTCCCCATAGAGTGCCAATATCTTCTGATTTTGAATATTCTACTCTTTTTCCACCTGATTCAATTGAAGTTACTATGATTGGAAAAACATCTTCTTTGGATTCGTCATCTACAATCAATTCGTCATCTACATAAATAACTTCTTTTGCATCCATTTCATTGCTACATTTATATGATTCTCTATCTTTGCTGACAATTACTCGGACTGTCACTTGTTTTGGCGTTTCAATTTTTACACTGTGTATGTGTTCGCATTCAGTGCATTTTACAACAGGATTTTGACCTGATTTTAATATTTCGTGTAATGTTGGTTCATCTTTTGAGCATGAAACACATTCTATTTCTATCATTTGATTCATAATTTTTTTTATGTTTTTATAGCATGTACATTATAATTTTTTGCTTCACATTAATTACATATTCTACTTAATCATATATCTAACTGACTAATGATGCAATATTTAACTAAAATTAGTTTAAAACTCACTTTTAAACTATTAAAAAACACTCAAAAGTATATAAATGAAACTGTAAAAACAAAAATTTTAATATGTTGTAATGAACTTTTGCATAACATCAGTAAGTTATATGCAGTAAAAAAATATAGAACATTTGATAAATATGAGTATAATAATGTAGTGTATGGGGCAACATATTCATAAATTCTAAAAATAATTTAATAATTTTTATATATTTCATATTTCGCACCCTTGGCAAAAATAGTAAAACGAATTTATAAATTTTGTAGATTTTTTGTATTTTTTATTTTTAATTTAACACCCATCCTAAAAATTTAATATTTAAACTATAATTTTAAGCCATTCTTTTAAATTTTCAATTCATGTGGTTTTCTGATGGATGGCAATACCCAAGTTCAGCCAAAAAAGACCATATTAATATACCATCTGCAAACATATTATTTTTTATTACAAGTTTCTTCTTTTTACCCGAAGTAATAACACCATAATTGCGCATCATATCTATTATTTTTTTAGATG
>JAAXQB010000099.1 GCA_012329085.1 Methanosarcinales archaeon
AAACAAGGTAAAGAAATTCCTCATTCTCAAGAATATGGTGGAGCTCATTTGGATAAAATGACTAAAGGACACCATTGGGGAATGTCTATTGATTTGAATGCTTGCACTGGTTGTGGTGCGTGTGTAATAGCATGTCATGTAGAAAACAATGTACCTATTGTAGGTCAAGATGAAGTAAGAAGAGGTCATGATATGGCTTGGTTACGAATAGACAAATATCATACAGGAGATCAAGACAATCCTCAAGTAGTATTTCAACCTATGATGTGTCAACACTGCGATAATGCTCCTTGCGAGAATGTTTGTCCTGTAAATGCAACAAACCATAGTTCAGAAGGTCTAAACCAAATGACATATAACAGATGTATTGGTACAAGATATTGTGCAAACAACTGTCCTTACAAAGTAAGAAGATTTAATTGGTTCGATTATCAAGGAGCAGATTCTTTTTCTGCAGATGAAGAATTTATTTTACCAATAGTAGATAACGATTTTGACGGAGATTATTCTTTTAATAGCGATGAAAATAAATTAGGTTTGCACTCTTCAATGGCAAGAATGGTCTTAAACCCAGATGTTACTGTTAGAGGTAGAGGAGTAATTGAAAAATGTTCTTTCTGTGTACAAAGAATACAGTTAGGAAAATTGAAAGCTAAAAAAGCAAATAGACCTTTAAAAGAAGATGATATTACTTCACCATGTTTTTCTGTTTGTTCGGCAGGTGCTATAGTATTCGGAGACACTAATAACCCCGACAGTGCAATTAGAAAAGCTTGGGATGACGAAAGAGCATTTGGAGTAATTGAAGAAATTCATACTTTACCATCTGTAAGATACTTAGTAAAAGTAAGAAATCAGAAGAACGGAGATTATAACACATAAGTTTAAAATATAGAAATTTACAATATATGAGTCATTACGAATCACCATTACGTGAACCCCTAATAACGGGCGATAATATTACCTATAAGAAAATTACAGATGATATTGTTGGTACTACAGAAAAAAAACCACCTTTAACATGGTTTATAGGTTTCTCTATTGCTGCAACACTTGCAGGAATGGGAACATTTGCTATAGGCTATTTAGTTTGGCAAGGAATAGGAGTTTGGGGTTTAAATAAATCTGTAAACTGGGCATGGGATATTACCAACTTTGTATGGTGGGTAGGAATCGGACATGCTGGAACTTTAATTTCTGCAGTACTTTTAATTTTTAGACAAAAATTTAGAACAGGTATTAATAGATCGGCAGAAGCGATGACCATTTTTGCTGTTATTTGTGCAGCAGTTTTCCCAGGTATACATATGGGAAGAATGTGGAACTCGTTCTTTATTTTCCCTTATCCTAATACAAGAGGACCATTATGGGTAAACTTCGATTCTCCTTTATTATGGGATGTGTTTGCAATTTCTACATACTTAACAGTTTCATTATTGTTTTGGTATAGTGGATTAATTCCAGATTTTGCAACAATTAGAGATCGTTCAAAAGGAAAATTAAGAAAAAAGATATATAATTTCTTATCTTTTGGTTGGATTGGAACAGCAAAACAATGGCAAAGATTTGAATCTTTATCATTGATTCTTGCAGGTTTGGCAACGCCATTAGTATTATCGGTACATACTATTGTATCTTTTGATTTTGCTACATCGGTTATACCTGGTTGGCATACAACAATTTTTCCTCCTTACTTTGTGGCAGGAGCAATTTTCTCAGGTTTTGCAATGGTACAAACATTACTATTGATAACAAGAAAATTATTAAACTTAGAAAACTACATTACTTTAGCACATATAGAATCTATGAATAAAGTAATTGTACTTACGGGTTCTATTGTTGGTGTAGCTTATATTACTGAGTTATGGACAGCATGGTATTCAGGTTACTTATATGAGCAATATGCATTTTTTAATAGAGCATTTGGAGATTATTGGTGGGCTTATACTATCATGATGGCATCTAATGTTATTACACCTCAATTATTCTGGTTCAAGAATATTAGAAGAAGTCTTTGGATTAGTTTCTTCCTTTCTTTAATAGTAAATTTAGGTATGTGGTTCGAGCGTTTTGTAATTATTGTAACATCTTTACACCAAGATTTCTTACCATCAAGTTGGATATATTTTCTACCTACTAAATGGGATGTAATGGTCTATGTTGGTACACTCGGTATCTTCTTTACACTGTTCTTATTATTTGCAAGAACATTTCCTGTTATTGCAATGGCAGAGGTTAAGTCTATATTAAGTTCATCTGGAGCAGTAGCAAGAAAACATCAAATAGAAGAAAATGGTTCTGATTTTGAATCAAATTTTGAAGGTGCGGAAGGAATGAAATACAAAGATTTAAAGTATAATGCAAACGCTTCAAACGATTAATTTTAATAAAAGAAAAAATGGCTAACGATAAATATATATTAGGTTTATTTGATCATGAAGATAAATTGGTAAAAGCAATTAGAGCTTTTAAAGAAAAAGGTATTGAAATTACAAATACTTTAACACCTTTTCCTGTTCATGGTTTAGAAAATGAATTAGGACTAAAAGAATCAAGATTGCATACTGCAGGTTTTCTTTTTGGAATTACAGGAATGTCTTTTGCAATTTTTATAATGACATGGGTTACAACTTCTAGTTATCCTGTAAATATTGCAGGTAAACCAAATTGGGCAATACCAGCTTTTATTCCAATTATTTTTGAATTGACAGTATTATTTGCTGCAGTAGGAATGGTAATGGTTTACATGAAAAGAAATAATCTTTCTCCAGGACATGTACCAAGAATTTATGATGACAGAATTACAGATGATCGTTTTGCATTATTGTTTGAAGTAAATGATGATACTACACAAGATGATGTAAACGCAATAACATCTATTTTAAATGATGCAAAAGTTTCAGAAATAAAGATGAAAGAATTTGATGATGAAGGAGAGCCGTTTTCTAGTATAGAAAGAGAATTTAATTTTGCAAGTGCTGCTCCTGTTGCGGCTGTAACAAGTACGGTAGCTGCTGTAGTTTCTAATGCTAAAGTAGAAGATACTAAAACAGAAGAAGAATATAAAAATCAACTTTTAAAAGAAATTGGAACTGCTACAGAAGCTGATAAAGAAGATTTGAAAAAAATTAAAGGAATCGGAAAAATTTTTGAAGGAAAATTAAACAGTATAGGAATTTATACTTTTAATCAACTTTCTAAATTGAATGCTATCAGTATTACAGCAGTAGAAGCTTTAACAGGATTTCCTGGAAGAGTAGAAAGAGAAGATTGGATAGGACAATCAAAAACTTTAGGTGCAGGTGGCGCTACAGAATTCAGTAGTAGAGTTGACAAAGGAGATGTTGACTACAAGAAAAGTGAAGACGAAAGATATAACTAAATAAATATAAAAATATTCATAATGAATAAATCATTTTTAAATATACTTTTATTAATTGCAATTGTAGCAGTAATTACTACTTCTTGCAAAAGTAAAGGAGATAAACCAGGTTGGATATATATGCCAGATATGACTTACTCAAATGCTTATGAAGCATATGCAAGTACAAGGCATCAAACCAACGATGGGAAAGAAGGAATGTCTGCTATTTTACCAGTTTCTGGTACTATACCAAGAGGTTATGTTCCAAACAATAGTAAAATTAAAACAAATGAAAAATATATGAACTCATTTGTTTTCAAAAATTACTTTAAGAATCCAATATTGGATCCTTCTGTAGATTATAAACAAAGATTAAAAGCTCATGATATGTTAAAGAATCCTTTCAAAAGATCGGATGCTATAATGGCAACAGGAAAAGAAAAATTTGATATCTACTGTGCAGTATGTCATGGTTTTGAAGGTAAAGGAGATGGACCTATTGTAGTAAGAAAAGACGGTAGCGATGGTCCTTTTGTTGCCATTCCACCAGATTTCACGAAAGCAAATGGAAGGTTACATGGTTTGACAGATGGTGATATGTTTTACTCTATTACTTATGGAAAAAACATGATGGGCGGTTATGATAGCCAAGTAAAACCAGAAGATAGATGGGCAATAATACATTACATAAAAGAAATGGCTGGTATTTCAGATGAATTTGATGCTTTTGAAAGAAATGCTGATGGTCAAATACAAATGGACATGAGTAGTGTAGAATTAAAAGAAGGTGCAGAAATCAATGTTCCAGATATTTATTTTACTACAGGTTCTTCAGATTTAAAATCAGAATCTTATTACATATTAGACCAAGTGGTTTCTTTCTTTAATAAAAATAAGAAAGTAATAGTAGAAATTGGTTCTCATTCAGACTCTAGAGGTGATGATATTAAAAACATGACTTTATCTCAACAAAGAGCACTTTCAGTAGTTTCTTATTTGAAAGGAAAAGGTGTTTCAAATAAACAATTAAAACCAAAAGGTTACGGAGAAACTTCACCAGCTGTAAACTGTACAGAGTGTACTCCAGAAGAGTATAAGAAAAACAG
>JAAXQB010000050.1 GCA_012329085.1 Methanosarcinales archaeon
ATGAATATGGATTTATTAATATATTAAAACATGAAATAAAACTATCAAAAGACTTCATCAACTTATTCGTATTTTGCACAATAAATATTAAACACAAGAAACTTACGATTGAAACTGAACTTGATGGTGATCTTTGAAAGAAATAAAATAAACGCCCATTCATTTTGAATGGACTAACAAAATTCACAATTAAAAATATTGAATATTAATAATAATATAATAAAACTTGCTGAAGTACTTCTATTTGACGGATAACCATAATGTAATATGCAGATAAAAAAAATCTTATTTTTTCAAATATTTTGTAGCATACACAATTGAAATTCCAAAAATGAATGCAATTGGAATATTTATAAAAACACTAAAAAGTGCAGTAATTATGCTAATAAATAATGAATCTGTATCAAATCCACTTTTTATAAGTGTGATGGCTACAAATATAAGAAGTGCCCCAAACATTCCAGAAGGAAGCATTGATATTATTGCAGGACTTGCAAAAAATAATGCAATTGTAATAAGAACAACTCCTCCGACAATATTTGAAATGGTTGTTGCATTAAATCTATAATGTGCAGCAATTCCTCCTGCACCATGACATGTTGGAAAACCCCCAAAAGGTGCAGAAACAATATTCATAACCCCAATTGTTGTGGATAAAGTATCAGGTTCAATGTTTTTTTTAAAAAATTCTTTTGACAAAATGGAAGTCATAAGTATTGAATTTGTGAGTGTAAGTGGCAATTGTGGTAAAACTAAATGCCATGATGCATTAAAAAAATCAGTCATGGATGGAATAATAAATACAGGAATTTGCAAAAACTCAATTTGTGGCATACCATTTACATAAATTCCAACAACAATTCCAAGAAATAAACATAAAAGTGCAGAAATGTTTGGAATTTTCAAGCGAGTATGATACAATGAAATAATTACAATTATTAATATGCATACAATCCCAAAAATTAAATCTTTGAGAATAAAATCGATTGTTGTATTAAAAAGCATTAATGCGAGCCCTATTTGAATGCCTTTAATTACACTCATTGGTACTTTTTTTTGAACAAAACGCATTCCTTTAAAAGAGCCAATAAAAAAAAATATAAGTCCTATAAAAATTCCTGATGCAGCAATTTCGTGCTGTGTAAATTCCCCTACAATAACAATTGCACCCATTGCTTTCATTGGTTCAATAGACATTGGAATATTGTAAAAAATACTCATTACAATATACCACATCCCAAAAAAAAGAAGCATTGCTCCAAAATTTACTTCAGATGCAACTGCAATCGCAAGTGTGATTGGCAATACAGTTCCAAAATTTCCTATTGATCCTGTGATAGATTCAAATTTCATACAAGTTAATCAACTTTTAACCAACTGATAGAACCCGGTTTATAAATATCAAGTGCTTTTAAATCTTTATTATCCTTTTTGATTCTTATGATTTCTATGATATTTTTTGTAACTTCTTTAATATCAATATTTGTGGTATCTATTTCAAAAACTTCATCACACCATTCAACAGATTCATAAAGAATTATATCAAGTTCTTCTGCATCTCTATTTTCATTTATCTTTTTTATTGAATATCCTCTTTTTGATAATCTATCAACAATAGTATCAGGTGATGCTCTAAGCACGATTATAATATCTGTAATATGATGTGAATGATGTCCTTCAATAAGTGTAATTGAATCTTTATCATCTATTAATTCAAATACTCTTTTTGAAACAATTTCCATATCCACAATTAATGAATCTCTTTCTTTATCTAATCCAAAATATAATTTTTCATCTTTAATTAATTCATTTAGATAAATTACATTTAATTTGTATGTAGATTCAAGATATTTTGTGACAGATGTCTTTCCAGTTCCAGGTGTTCCTGTAATTCCAATTAGCATTACATATAAAAATGAGTGCATATTACATATAATTATAGTGTTATTAAACGAAAAATTAAATTTTTTCTGTACCCTCTATAATTAAATTATTATGGTGATATTAAATGGCAATTTATGTCTAAAGAAATCTGCGCAAATCTACATCATAATATGTAAATGTTATGCTTTATATACTAACGCTCGTTCGTTCCGAACGAGCTATAAAAAATATTATTAATTAATAGTCTTAAACGAAAAATTAAAATTTCCCTCTAATAAAAAATTGTTATGCAATAAAATACATTAAATGTATAATTAGAATTTTTACAATTTAATCATAACAAATATTCATAGTCTATACAAAATTTTTATTATATTACACCATATGAACTGATAATATGAAAGCATTAAGTTATAAAATACTGCTTAGAAAAGAACCTGAAGGCGGTTATACAGTGATAGTTCCATCTCTTTATGGCTGTATAACCTATGGGAGCACAATAGAAGAATCAATAGAGATGGCAAAAGAAGCTATTGAGTTATACATAGAAAGTTTAAAAGAATATGGCGAAGATATACCAACAGAGGAAGAAACTTTAGAATATACTTTAATGATAGGGGCTTATACCTAAACTTCCTTCTTTTACTCCTCAAAAAATTATCAAGATACTTGAAAAGAAAGGATTTATATTAGATAGAATTAAAGGAAGCCACCATATTTATTACTGTGTGGAAATGAAAAGAAGAGTTGTTGTTCCTCTTCATAAAAAAGATTTGCCAAAGGGAACATTGCTTGAAATTTTAAAACAAGCGAGTATAAATAAAGAGGAGCTGAGGGGGTTACTATAAGTGAAAAACTTTGCATAACATGGTGTGTATAGTATCGTGTCATAAATATGCAGTCAAAATTTTTCTTTGAATATTTTCAAATGTGATTTGGATAGGGGGTGTGTGTGAATAATATATAGGGATAATGCTCATTCAGAACTAAAATCAAAGATTTTTTTAAACTTATTATGAAAGAATGAGTGATTACGCTCATTCGTTCAATCATGAGCTTTCAATCATGAGCTTTCAATCATGAGCTTTATAAATCATATACATTTCAAAAAATTCTCAATAATATCCAATCCTTCATCTGTAATAATCGATTCAGGATGAAATTGCAACCCATAAATTGGATATTTTTCATGTTTAACACCCATAATAATGCCATTTTCTGTTTGTGCAATTACATTTAAACACTCTGGATTGTTTTTAATTGCAAGAGAATGATACCTTCCAACTCGCAAAGGATTTGAGATTCCATTAAAAATAGCACAATCCTTATATGTAATTAAAGAAGTTTTACCATGCACAGGCCCATCTTTTGAATGTCCTATTCTACCTCCAAATGCAACAGCTATTGCTTGTAATCCAAGACAAACACCAAGTATAGGAACTGTCTTTCCAAACATACGAATAATTTCAATGCAATTGCCAATATCTTGGGATTTTTCAGGAGTTCCTGGACCCGGTGAAATTATTATTGCATCTGGATTAATCTTATCCACTTCCTCACAAGTTACAGTATTTGGAACCATAATCGTATCAGAATTAAAAATAGATACAAAATCAACAAGGTTCCATACAAATGAATCTTTATTATTTATAAAAAGTATGCTCATTTTCCACCTATTGCTTTAATCATTGCTGCCATTTTTCTTTCGGTTTCTTCATATTCTTTTGTTGGATTTGAATCTGCAACAATTCCAGCACCAGCACGAATTGTTATAATACCATCTTTTATAACCATGGTTCTAATAACAATTGCAAAGTCTGAATCATTATTCCATGAATAATATCCAACGCCCCCTCCATACACCCCTCTCGCTGAGTTTTCTAGATTGTTAATAATCTCCATTGCCCTTATTTTAGGAGCACCTGATAAAGTCCCTGCTGGAAATGTTGCTCTTGTTGCATCAAATATATCGCAGTCATCCCTCATAATTCCACTAACTGTGCTTTCAATATGTTGTAAATGTGAATATTTTACAACTTTCATAAATTCATCAACAATAACCGTGCCACTTTTTGATACCATTCGAACATCATTTCGTCCAAGATCTACAAGCATAACATGTTCTGCTCGCTCCTTTTCATCTTCTAATAATTGTTTTGCATATGCTTCATCTTCTTTTTCATCAATACCTCTTGGACAAGTTCCTGCAATTGGATTTATAATAATTTTATTTTCATATATGCTCATAAGCGTTTCAGGACTTGCCCCCACAATACTTAAATCACCAAATTTAAATAAATACATATATGGACTTGGATTAACTTTTCTTAATTTAAGATATAATTCAAAAGGAGATTCTTTGGTCACGATTTCATATTTTCGTGAAGGTACAACTTGGAATATATCTCCATCTATGATATGCTTTTTTGCAATATTTACAGAATATTCATAATTTTTTTGATTTGTATCAGTAATTCGATTATCTACATTAGTGAATGTGATTTCATTTTCATTATTATTATTATTATTGCATCCAATGAATTTTTGCATTTTTTCTGCATCATTCAAAGCATTTCTATAAATATCTTCTAATTCATAATTTCGATCTACATCTATGAATGGTGTAATTACAATAAAAGCATCTTCTGTAAAATGATCAAATACAAAAGTCTTTGTAATAATCATAAATTGAATATCTGGTATGTCAGACGCATGTTTTTTTGCAACATCAATCCAGCAATCATATACAATATCATAACCAATATATCCAATTAGTCCACCATTAAATAATGGTTTATCTTGTCTTTTTTGATTCAAAATTGGAGCGTTTATAAATACAAATCTTATTGAATCCAATACATCCATATCTTTAATATTAATTTTTATGATGTTTTCGTTTATTGTGCAATCACACTTAGATTTAATTTTTGAATAAATGAAATCTAAATAATTAGATTTATTTAATAATTCAATAGTAAGCACCCTATCTTTGATTGACATAACCCCATCAGAATTTTCCCCTACAAAAGAAAAACGGGCTTTTCTTTTTTCCTTTTCAACTGATTCAAGTAAATATGAATAAGAACTATTAAATGATTTATATAATGTAAGTGGTTGTTCGTTTGACTTTATTTTTGCCATAAGTTGTATAAAAGATGGCTCTTTTACACTTTTCGCCAATTTTATAAATTCTTGTTCTGATAAATCAAATTCTATCATATATCCCTCGTAGCTTGTATAAATTTTAATATTTTTTCACCATCTTTTTTACCATTTGTTTCAATCCCAGATGCAACATCAACTGCAAATGGTTTAACAAATTCAATTGCATCTTTCACATTTCTATGATTAATCCCTCCTGCAAGAATTGTTGGAACTGTTATTTCTTCTTGTATTTCTTTACTAATTTCCCAATCATGTGTTATTCCTGTGCCACCCACCATATCTTTTATTTTTG
This sequence comes from Methanosarcinales archaeon, assembly GCA_012329085.1. The sequence goes on from JAAXQB010000050.1 coordinate 5,342, forward strand.
AATCTAATAATATACTATCTATTAAATTAGATTCAGTATATACTTTAATCAATTTTATTAATTTATCAGATATGTTATTATTATTATTTGACATATACGGAATTGAAAATTTTTGTATAATTGGAATATCTATCGATTTTCGCAAAAAGCACATTTCTTTAAATTCCAAGTCATTATGGATTTGAACTATATTTGGTTTTGCAATTTCTATCATTTGTATGGCATGTATTGCAGAGTTTGGCATAATAACAAGAACCGAATCTACAAAAATTGGAACTTCTTTAATTAATTCAGACGCTTTATCCAAACTTATTTTCCTTTTCGTATCTACTGGAACTTCTGTTATAAATCCAACAGCATCTGCACCAAGTCTGACAGCTTGTTTAATATCTTCAATAGAGGTATTTCCACAAAGTTTTACACGAGTCATTTATATGCTCTAAATTCATTTAATTTTTGCATTGCTTTTCCACTATCTATTGCATTTTCAATTATTGGAATTCCATTTTTTATACTATCTACAATACCTGCAACATAAATAGCTGCTGCCCCATTCATTACAATAATATCTCTTTTTGGTCCTTTTTCTTTACCATTAAGTATTTGAATGATATCGTTTGCATTTTCTTTTGGAGTGCTTCCCATTATATCTTCTATGTGTGCTCTTTTAATTCCAAGTTCTTCTGGTGTCAAAATATAAGATTTTATCACACCATTATTAAGTTCTACAATAGTTGTATCTGAAATATTTGAAATTTCATCCATTCCATCACCATTAACAATCATTGCTCTTTTTAATCCGATATTTTTTAATACGCTTGCAAATGGTATGCATAGATTTTTATCAAACACTCCAATAAGTGCAGCATCAATATTGGCAGGATTGGTAAGGGGTCCTAAAATATTAAATACTGTTCTAATTCCAATCTCTCTTCTTGGAGCAACGACTCTTTTCATTGATGGGTGAAAATTGCCAGCAAGCATAAATCCAATATTAATGTCTTCTATTGATTTTTTAACTTCTTCGGGTGATTTATTAATAGAAATGCCAAGTTCTTTTAATACATCTGCACTACCGGATTTAGAAGTAATTGCATGATTTCCATGCTTTGCAACAAATATGCCACAACTTGCTACAACAATTGCAGTTGTAGTAGATACATTAATTGTATTATGCGTATCACCACCTGTGCCCACTATATCAATAATGGGTGAATCTAATTTTAAATGAATTCTTTTTGATGCTTTTCTCATTCCATTTACAAGTCCTATAATTTCATCCTCGCTTTCTCCTTTCATTTTAAGTGCTACAAGAAATGCACCTATCTGTGAATCTGTTGCATTAGTGAATATATTTGAAATAGCATTTTCTGCTTCTTTTATTGTTAAATTATTTCCATTGCTTAATTTTTGAATGTGTTCTTTCATTTAAATTCCTTTTTTGTTTTTCTCACTACTCTTTGTTTGCATTAATCTATAAATATATATTATACAAATTAAGAGTATATCAATTTAATGTATTATTTTAAAAATTATGTGTATTTGCATGCATTCTTTCTACAAAATATTATGCTAACGCATATTTGTTCCGAACAAGCAAACGCTCGTTCGTTCGAAAATCAAAGATTTTCTCATACGCTCATTCGTTCCGAATGAGCTTTCCGAACAAGCTGTCTAAAATCAAAGATTTTCTTATACGCATATTTGTTTCAAATATGCTGTCGAAAATCAAAGATTTTCTCATACGCATATTTGTTTCAAATATGCTGTCGAATAGCGATTATTCGTTCCGAATGAGCTATCAAAAATTTTTTTAACGCTCATTCTCCTATGGAAAATGTGCTAACAAAACCTATTTATAGCACATACTACATTATATATGCTAAAAACATATATTAAATAAATAATTAAAAGCAAGTGTTAATTATAAAACCCATAATGGAGTTAATAATAAAATGAAAAAATTTGACATAATCATAATTGGTGCAGGCATAAGTGGATTATTATCTGCATTAGCACTGTCTAAACATGGAAAAAAAGTATTAATAATTGAAAAAAATTCACAAGTTGGAGGAAATTGTAATAGTTATACGATTGATGGTTTTCAAGTTGATACCGGAGTGCATGCAATTACAAATCTTTATGTAGGACCCTTAAAACGATTGATGGACAATTATTTTGATTACACCCCTTATTTTGTAGAACATGGTCCATATTTTGTTAGAACTGAGGATAAATTTTTAAAAACTCCCTCAAATTTATCTGATTTTGCATCATTTGATGTGCTTCCTAAAAAAGATAGATTGGCAATAACAAAAGCAATTACAAAAGCAATAACTCTTTTTATAATGGGAAAAGATGTGTCAAAACAATCAGTATATGATTTTTTACCAAAATCACTTTCAAAGGATTCGTATGAATTTATTGATACTTTTTCTTATTTTTTATCTGGCAAATCAATGAAAAAAACTTCTGCACATAGAATTTTAACTGGAAGTAGTTTTATACGAGATAGCATCACACAAAAACAATTTGAAGAGCTTATTTCAATGGAAAAAACTCCTCAAACAACATCTATATTTCAATCTATATTGCCTCCATCCATTCAAGATCATATTCCTTCTATTGCTGAAAATCATTTTCAAAAAGTTCAAAATAAATTAAAAAATAGCCCCAATTTACTCACCTCAATTAAAAGACTTATATTGAACAATAGTAGCGAATCACAAGGCTATCCAAGAAAAGGATTAAAAGGATTGTTAAATTCGCTTTTGTATTCACTTCCAAAAACTGTTGAAATAAAAACAGGATTGGAAGTAAAGCAAATTATTACAGAGAATGGAGTTGCAGTCGGCGTTGAAGCTGACGAACTATATTATGCAGATACTATTTTACATACAGGATTTGCAAAAGATTTGCCATTATTAATAGATGACATTTCAGCATCTTATAAACAACAATTGTCAGGCATTGAAATGGCAAAGAGTCTTACAATATGGACTGGTCTTGAACAACCAATTGATTATTTTGATTATCTTGGTTCCGAAGTGTGGTTTAAAGAACACCCATATTGGTCAATGCCAATAAGTAATTATGATTCGTCTCTTGCACCAACTGGAAAACAACTTATTGGATTTACATTTATAATGAATGAAAATATATCTGTAAAAGAAAAAATAAAAAAATCATATGAAACAATATTTACAATTCATCCTGAAATTGAAAAATATTTAGAAATGAAGCATGAACAAATTACTATACCTGAAAAAGCATCTGTCACGATTGATGGGCATTTTGCAGATATAAGATCTCCTATTGAAAATCTTTATATTGCAGGAACTGATACTGATAAACGAAGTATGGGAATAACTCGTGCATCACATTCTGTTATTGAGTTTTTAACCATATTAAATCAAGATGGAAAATTGCATTAATTTATTTTTAGATATAATTTATAATAATATGCATGAATTTATTGAATTATTGTTTCTTGTTTGAAAGGTCGCCCATTTATCTCAAACGAACTGTTAAAAATCGTTGTTAGACAGCCTCTTAAATTATATTTTTTTGTTGATAAGATAAATTAAATTGTTAATGCATTATTTTAACCTAACAATAAATTGTACTTAAATATATGCAATATAATTCATCATTATTATTTATGTAAGTCATAAGATATGTATATATACAATTATTGCCGTTAATAATACATAAAATAATTAGGAAATTATATGGAATTAACTTCAAGTCAAAAAGATGTGCTTATGGCACTTATAAATATTCAACGGAAGAGTGGTACCGCAGTAAAAGGCAATGAAATTTCCCATCATATAAATCGAAATCCAGGTACAATAAGAAATCAAATGCAATCCCTTAAAATGCTTGGTCTCGTAGAAGGCGTACCAGGTCCAAAAGGAGGATATAGAGCAACATGTATGGCATACGAGGCACTTAATATTTCAATAATAAATGAAGAAGCAACTGTGCCAATATATCGAAATGAAAATATTATAGAAAATGCAACAGCAGAAGCAATTAGTTTTACAACAGTCCATCATCCAAATCTTTGTAGTGGATCTGTGAAAATAATTGGAAATATTAGATCTTTTGAATATGGGGATAAATTGCGGATTGGACCGACTGCTGTAAATCAACTTTTAGTTAGAGGGGTTTGTATTGGTAGGGACGATTCCATAAATACAATACTATTTTCAGTAGATGAAATCATATCACTTCCAAGAATAAAAGTTAAACAAGTTGTAAAAAAAGATCCAGTTTTTATTGATGTTGATTTAAATATCAATGAAACAATAAAATATCTTATTAAAAATAAGGTACAAGGAGCATTTGTAAGAGAAAATGGCGTAATTATTGGAATTGTCACATTTTCAGATATTGGGCGAGCTCTTGAACTTGGGAAAAACTCTTTAAAAATTAAAAATATAATGACAAAAGATTTAATTACAGTAGATGGCGATACCCCTCTTTATGAAGCTGCAAAAATATTTAGTAAAAGAAATATAGGGTATATTGTTATCACAGAAAATGGAATTCCAAAATCTATGCTTTCAAAAACTAATGTTCTTGATGAATTGTCAATCCATTAATTATTTATGGCGATTTTTAAGCTCCATAGCAATATCTTGTGGAGTTATGTCATTTGCCGCAAGCATTATAAGAAGGTGAAAAATCAAATCAGACGATTCTGATATGATTTCATTTTTATCTTCATTTTTTACAGCAAGTATTGTTTCAATAGCTTCTTCTCCTATTTTTTCAAGAACTTTATTCATTTCTTTTTTGTGACATAATATGGATGAAACATAAGATTCTTTTGAAGGATGCATCTTGCGATCCAATATAATTTCATATACTTTATTTATAATTGATAAATCATCTGACATGTATCTTTTATCCTCCTATATTAACTGTGTTTTATTTTATAGTATATAATTTGTAAAACTCATTAACGCCCGGTCATTCCGAACGAGCTCTCGAAGAGAATGCGCGTTTATTATATACTGAGAGAAATTTCCAATAACTTATTTGTAAAGCTCATTCGAAACGAATGAGCGTAGGAGAAAATCTTTGATAGCTTATTCAGAATGAACAAGCGTTTGCTCATTTGGAAAGCTCATTCGGAACGAATGAGCGTATGAGAAAATCTTTGATTCAGGAAATTCTCAAAGAGAATTTCCTTCTAAAAATTTCTCCTTTGGAGAAATTTTGTTTTCGAACGAATGAGCGTTATTCGATCAAATGAGCGTTATCTCGAAACTTAACATTAAATTTTTCTTGGATCTGTAATTTCACCAGTAAGTGCAGATGCCGCAGCCGTTGCAGGAGAGCTTAAATATACAAAAGAATCAGGACTTCCCTCCCTACCTTTGAAATTACGATTAGCCGTTGCAAGTCCAACTTCCCCTTTTCCAAGAAGTCCGAATGAACCACCCATGCATGGACCACAGCATGCAGATTCCACGATTGCCCCTGCATCCATAAATTTTTCAATATAACCTGCCCTAATTATTTTCATATATTCGGTTCGCGATGCAGGTATAATTAACACCCGAACACCTTTTGCAATTGGTTCATCACCGAGAATATTTGCAAATGCTTCAAAGTCTTCGAATCGCCCATTAGTACATGAACCAACAAGTATTTGATCTATTTTTGTTCCTTCTACTTCGGATACAGGCTTTACATTATCTACATTGTGCGGACATGCTACTTGCGGTTCAAGGTCAGATATATCATACCCATATTCACTGAAATATTTAGCATCCTCGTCTGCATTCCATTTTGATTCAAGTTCAAAATCAGAGATTCTTTCTTTTAAATATGATTCAGTAATTTCATCTGCTTCAATGATTCCTGCATTTCCACCCATTTCAATTGCCATGTTAGACATAACCATACGGTCAGCCACACACATATCTCGAATTGTGCTACCTTTATATTCTACTGCCATACCTCTTGCACCTTCTGCACCAACTTGACCTATTAAATATAATATTAAATCTTTGGAATGCACATGCTTTTGCAAAGTTCCATCAATCTCAAACTTTATTGTTTCAGGAACTCTAAACCAAAGTTTTCCAGTAGCAAATACTGCTGCCATATCAGTTGAACCAATACCTGTTGAAAATGCACCAAGTGCTCCATAAGTGCATGTATGTGAGTCTGAACCAACTATTAAATCACCCGGTCTAACATGCCCTTTTTCAGGTAAAACTTGATGGCAAACTCCTTCATACACATCATAATTAAGAATACCTTGTTCTTTTGCAAAATTTCTAAGCATTGTATGATTTTCACATGCATGCAAAGAGTCCGCAGGAACTTGATGGTCAAATACAATTACAATCTTTTTTGGATCCCATACTTTTTTTTCTTCTTTTCCTTTAAATATTTCATAAAACCCTTTGAGTGCAAGAGGTCCCGTTATATCGTGAGTCATTGCAAGATCTACATTTGCAAATACAAAATCTTGCGCCTTTACATCTTTTCCTGATGCTTTTGAAAAAATCTTTTCAGCAATTGTCGCCATAATATTAATATCCTTTTTTATTAGCACATCCCCCGAAGGAGAATGGGCGTTATATATAATTTGTAAATACACATTTCTTAGAAAAAGAAAGGGGTTCTATAAAATTTCTGATTTTCGTATTTATATACAGAGAGAAAAATTTAAGAACTTATTAAGAACCAACAACTATTATCTCAATTTTTATAAATACATACAACCTAATTAAAAACTTTTCAACTTTTTATAAGCTAGAATAGTAATCAAAATTAATTTTTACTATTTTTAGTGCACAATTACTTATAAAACTTAGGATTTTACTTTATTTTTGAAATATTTAAATTATGCATAATATAATATAAATATTAATAACATGCAAAATAAACTCCCATGGCAAATAAAATGTTTTTAATAGCTCGTTCGGAACGCTCTGAGCGTTTGCTCGTTCGGAACGCTCTGAGCATTTATTATATACTGAGAGAAAAATTTTTATTTTCTCGATTAATACTCCTTATTTACAAAAATTTTTACATAAAAATCAAATTGCCTGAAATACAAATTTATTTTTATATTAAATGTTATAAAAAATGAACATCTAATAAATAAAATGTATTAATGGGGTGTATCTACCATAAATCAATCTAATTCCTCACCATGCCATTATAAAAAATATTAATATTAAAACCGATAACTTTTTATTCATGAACTACAATATTATTTATATAAAGTGTTATACACTTAATTAGATGAGGAGATTAAACACATGGTAGATGTAACAACAATAATAATTTCAGTAATAGTAATAATAGCCATCATATTGGCACACGCAATTAGAATAGTAAATGAATATGAAAGGATAGTAATTTTTAGATTGGGGAGACTTGTTGGTGCAAGAGGACCAGGACTTGTTTTGCTTATCCCAATAATAGATAAAGCTGTTAAAGCAGATCTTCGTGTAGTTGCAATCGATGTTCCAAGACAAGCCATAATTACAAAAGACAATGTCACAATTGGAGTGGATGCTATTGTATATTATAAAATAATCGAAGCCGAATCTGCCATAACACAAGTTGAAAATTATAAGTTTGCAACTTCAATGTTATCTAAAACAACATTAAGAGATGTGTTAGGGCATATGGAACTTGATGATATACTCTCAAAAACAGAAGAGATTAACAAAGAGATTCAAGAGTTACTCGATGCGGCAACGGATCCATGGGGCATCAAAGTTACAGGTGTGGCTTTAAAAGATTTTATGATCGATGAAACCATGCTTAGGGCACTTGCAAAACAAGCAGAAGCAGAGCGAGAAAAACGCGCTAGAATAATTCTTGCAGAGGGTGAATTCAAATCTGCAGAAAAGATGACAGAGGCAGCAAAATTATATCAAGAAGTTCCAATAAGTATTAAATTAAGAGAACTTCAAACACTTGCAGAAATTGCAAGAGAAAAGAATTTAATTGTAGTGTCAAATTCAACTGATATTGGAGAAATTGCAGCCATGACTCGTGCAATGGTAGAGAAGTCAAACCGCACAAAAGATTCCATAATATTAAACGATTGAAATAAATTCTAATGCTATCAAAAATCAAAGATTTTCTCATGCGCTCATTTGTTTCAAATGATCTATCAAAAGTATTTCGTATTATCTTTTTAATTGCCATTATTTTATTCATTATCGCGCCATCAGTAGGATCGGCAGAATCAACAGTACTTGTGCTTGAGATTTTTGATCCTATTACAGCCGCATCAGATGATCTTGTAGCAGATGCAATCATGGTAGCTGAAAGAGATAGACATGAGGCACTTGTTATAAAACTTAATACACCTGGTGGTAGGTTAGACGAAACTTTTCGAATTGTTGATTCGATTGCAGGGGCAAATGTGCCGGTTATTGGATTTGTATATCCAGAAGGTGCAACAGCATGGTCAGCTGGAACAATGATACTTATTAGCACAGATATTGCAGCAATGGGCCCACATACAATCATTGGGTCCATGCAACCTGTTGCAATGACTCCAGAAGGACCAAGACCTATTAATGATACAAAAGTTATACATGCATTGGTTGAATTTATTCGTGAGAGGGCAGCAATGTATAATAGAAATGCAACACTCTCAGAAAAATTTATAACAGAAAATCTAAATATAAATGATACAATTGCACTTAGATACGGCGTTATTGAATTTAGAGCAAACAGTCTAAGAGATTTATTAACACAAATTGATGGAACAATTATAGATGATGTTGAACTTAATACAGAGAATGCAATTATAGTAAATCATGAAATGCCTCTTAGAATTTCTTTTATGATTATACTCTCACACCCCATTGTATCATCTCTTCTTCTTATGATTGGAATTTATGGAATTATATTTGGGATAGGTGAACCTGGTGCAGGAGGGGAACTTTTTGGAGTTATTGCAATAGCACTTGGGCTTGTTGGAATGGGTTTTGAAGTGAATATTGCAGCAATATTTTTAATAATTGTGGGACTTCTACTAATAATCATGGAATTTAGAACGCCCGGATTCGGAGTCTTTGGAATTACAGGATTGATTGGGTTACTCCTTGGAGGCGCGTTATTGCCATTCCATCGATGGGATGCATACCACCCAGAATTCATGTGGACAATTATTTTAACAATTTCAGCACCTTCAGTTGTTATTGGTATATTTGTTATATATGTAGTATATAAAATAATAGAGGCAAGACGAAAAAAGCCAGCAATTGGGGCAATGATTGGAAATATTGCAGAAACTATTGATGTCATATCGCCAGATACAAAGGGATTTGTTAGATATAAAGGAGAATATTGGAAAGCAAAATCTGATATTAATATTGATATTGGTAAAAAAGTTGAAATCGTTAAAAAAGATGGTGCAGTGCTTATTGTAAAAGAAATTGAAGAAAATGAGTGAGATTAAGCATCACTCTTTATATATACAATTAAAAATACCAACCCGTAGATTGTGCAAATTAAGATTTAATTTGACACTTTCTTTTTTTATAATATCTAAACTCATGTCATAAATAAATACATACATTTTATATGTGGTGTCAATGAGTACAAGAAAAAATTAAATAAGACTTTATTTAAAAAAAAATTTATCGTAACCTACAAGCTTTTAAATTGATTTACGAGAAATTAGAAATTACAATAAAAATTTAAAATATACGAATGTTGCTAAATTTTTCGTATATGATACTCATTTATTAAAATTTACATTTCCGTTGGATCTGTAATCTCGCCCATAATCGCAGATATTGCAGCTGTTGCAGGTGAAGAAAGATATACTAAGCCATCTGTTCCCATTCTACCCCTAAAATTCCTATTTGCAGTAGTTAAGCATATTTCTCCTTTCCCAATAACCCCCATATGTCCGCCAAGACAAGGACCACAACCAGGAGTTATAAATGTAGCTCCTGCTTCAAGTAATATTTCTGCTGCACCGCTTTTGATTGCATCAATTAAAATAGTTCTAGATGCAGGTGCAATTATAGTTCTAACTGCAACAGTTTCTCCTTTTAGAATACTTGCCGCAACTTCGATATCTTCAAGTCTTCCATTTGTACATGTACCAATAACTACTTGATGGATTCTAATGCCCTCTATTTCTAAAACATCTTTTACATTATCTACTTTATATGGACATGCAATTTGAGGTTTAAGATTTTTTGCATCAATATAAAATTCATCTGAATATGTTGCATTCTCTTCTGCAAATGCTGGTTCATAATATTCTTTTGCACGATTTTCAAGATATTTATAAGTCTTATCATCTGGAGGAATAATTCCTGCATCTGCCCCCATCTCAATTGCCATATTTGAAAGCACCATTCTCTCTGACATAGAAAGCCGTTCTATTGTATCTCCATAAAATTCAACAGCTTTATTTGTACCACCATCTGCTCCTACCACACCTATCATTTTTAACATCAAGTCCTTTGCATATACACGAGTTTTAAGTTTCCCTTTTGAAGTTATCTTAATAGTTTCCGGAACTCTAAACCATAATTTCCCAGTTGCAAAAACTTCTGCCATATCAGTTGCACCAACACCAGTTCCAAATGCACCAAATGCCCCATATGTACATGAATGCGAATCCGCTCCAACAATTAAACTTCCGGGCAACGCAAAACCATTCTCAATAAACACTTGGTGGCAAACACCTTCACCTACATCATAAAAATTTTTAATATTTTGCTCTTTTGCCCAATCACGAATCTCTTTATGCAATATAGCAGTTCGTTCAGTATTTGCAGGTGCATAGTGATCAAATGGAATTACAATTTTATCAGGATTCCACACTTTTTTAAATCCCATTTCTTTAAGACCTTTTACTGTAAGAACACTTGTGCCATCATGTGCCATTGCATAATCAATATTGGCAATCACAAATTCTTTTGGTTTTACAGTTTTGTTAGATGCGCGACTTAATATTTTTTCAGTGATTGTAGTCAATTAATGAAACCTCTATTTCTGAATAATTAATGATACAACATCCTTGTCCTGCAATTTATGTTCAAGCCCAACTCTTTGACCGGGATGTTTTGCAGAAGTTCCCCATACTAATGAATATCTAAATTTTCTTCTAAAATCACGATGGAGCTTATCGCAAATTCCTCCTACATTAATATTTTTTAAAACAATTAAAGGTTCTTCCATATCTGCCGCTTCACCCTGTGGTTTTAAATATATTCTTATAAATTCAAGTGCATCATATACACTTTCTTTTACAGATTCAAGATTTTGCTCATTGTGTGCTGAAATTAATATTGAATCTGGGTATAAATTTTTACAATTTTTAATAAGTTCTGCATTTGCAAGATCCATTTTATTAATAACAATTTTTGAAGATACATATGATCGATTGCCAAGAATTGCATCAATTAGTTGATCGACTGTAATATTTTCCCTAATCAATATATGTGCATTACGAATTTTATATTCTCCCAAAATTACTTTTATAAGGTCATCAGAAATGTCAAGTTCTGTTGTTTTACTTATTATCACACCACCTCGATCCATTCGTTTTATAGTCACATCTGGCGGAGATTTGTCTATTCTAATCCCTGCATCATATAATTCACTCATAAGCACTTTATAGTGATGCGTTTGAAATACATCAAGTATGAAAAGCACAAGATTGGAATTTCTAACAACAGATATGACTTCTTTCCCTCTTCCCCTTCCTGATGCTGCACCTTTTACAAGTCCTGGCACATCTAATATTTGAATTGTTGCACCTTTATAATTAAGTACTCCTGGAATCACATCAAGTGTTGTAAATTCATATGCACCAACTTCAGAATTTGCACCTGTGAGTTTATTTAATAGCGTAGATTTTCCAACAGATGGAAATCCAACAAGTGCTACTGTGGCATCACCTGATTTCTTTACAGAGTATCCCGAGCTCCCGCCTGATGCCGTTTGACGAGCTTCAAAATCTTCTCTAAGTTTTGCAAGTTTTGCTTTAAGCCTTCCAATATGTGTGCTAGTTGCTTTATTATATGGAGTTTTTCTAATTTCATTTTCTATTTCTATAATATTATCTTGTATGCTCATTTTTATTATTTGTTTATCCGTATTATTAAATTATTTGTTTAAACGAGATAACGCTCATTTGTTCCAAATGAGCTATTAGAAATTTCTCTAAACATCATTCTGAAAAGTTTGAGTGTTAAGTATATAACTTTACAAGTTATCTACAATTAAAAAAAAGTTTGTAGTACTATGATGGGTTTGTATTTATAATTACGGGATAATTTATTTTTGAATTGTATTTATTTATAAATATAGTTATAAAAATATAACGAGATAATGCTCATTCAATCTGAACAAGCCTGTCGAATAACGCCCATTCTCTTCGATAATGTGCAAACGATCATTTGTTCCAAATGAGCAAACGCTCGTTCGTTCCGAACGAGCTGTCAAAGATTTTCTTAAACTCATTCTGAAAAGTTTGAGTGATTACGCCCATTCGTTCAATCATGAGCTTTCCGAATGTTCTTTCTAAATGAGCTGTCTAAAAATTATCTGAGTGTATAATTTTATAAATTACATACAAAAACAAATTCTGGATTGAAATTATTTTGTATTTTGCAAATAAATATTTTTGAAATGTAGAGGTTAAAAAATGAATATTTTTTTAAATATATCACAATCATACCATCCATAATAATATATCCTAATTTCACACAAATATTTTTCTTAATAATGATAATGCCTTAATTTCAGGTTTTTTCAAATAAGCAATCATCAAGCACCAAAAATGTATTTTTCTTAATGATACTCATGCTTTAATTTCAGAGGTATAAATTAGATAAAATTCAAAATTCTCAAAAGTATGTGTTTAAGCTAACTATAAAATTATACCAATTTTCAAAAAAAATTATGAATACAAATTGACACAAATTTTTTTAAATCATTGAAATTTCGAGAAAAAAGGAAAAATTTCTCATATATAATTTTACAAATTAATATACCCTAAAAAGTGATTGAAAATATTAATTCAATAGATTTATGCAGATTAAAATTTAATTTGGCACAAATTGAAATAGATTTTTTACAATCGCTAAATGCATACAAAAAAATTATTTTAAAAGCATATTTCGTGTATATTTTTCCCTAAATAATTCAATTTTAGCCGTATTACCTGCAACTGCAATTATATCTCCTACTTCAAATTTTGTTTTAGAATTAATACTTGTTTCCACAAAATCCCCTCGTTGAAATCCAATTATTTTACACCCAGTTAAATTAAGTAGATCAAGTTCTTCCATCGTTTTTCCAGCCATAAAAGAATTTTCCATTACATCATATTTCTCAATTTCAATACCTTCATATAACATAATGGTTTCTTTAACTTGACACGATCCAACTGCACAATCAAGTGCAATTCGTGCAAGAATTTGACCTGAAACGATTGATAAAGCTCCTACATAATTTGCACCTGCCCTATAAATCTTATCAATCGATTTTACAGAATTTGCTCTTGCAAATGTAATTAGGTCTGGATTTAAGCTATATGCAACAATTATTGAAAATATGACATGATCATCATTATTTAATGCGACAATCATTGCAAATGCATCTTCTATTTTAGCCGCTTGAAGAACATTTTCATCAGTGCCATCACCTATTATATATTCGAATTTAACATTTTCAAATAAGCTTTCATTTTTTTCAATAACTATAAAATTAATTTTTTCATCTTGTAATACTTCTACAACACTTTTACTAACATCTCCATATCCAAGTATAATTATATGCCCATTATCCATTATATTACCTTATTTAGTCATATTTTTAAGTTTAAACAATTCTTCTGTTGTACCAACTGCAAGAATCATAGAACTTGTATTGAATATATAATTGGGATCGTCATCAAATGATAATACACCCTCTTTCCAAATACCAACAATTTTTGCATTGGTAATTTGTTCAATATGTGCATCTTTTACTGAAACTCCAACTAATTTACTTTTTGGATAAATTGGAAAATCTACAATATATGTTCCTTTAAAAAACTCGATTGCTCCTGTGAGCCTTGTAATTTTTGAATCTATTGCTTTTTTACCAATATATTGCCCAAATAAAGATTTTGGAGATACAGCCCATGTTGCACCTGCAAGTGTTAAATGTTTTATATTTTTTGAATGTTCCACAGTCGCAATGGTATGAATTTCACAAATTTCTTTAGAAGTTAATATAATGTTTGCATTTTCATAATCCGATTTATTTGCAATTAAAAGCTTTGCACTGCCAATATTTGCATTTCTTAAAGTATCTATATCACTCGAAATTCCAAAAATACATGGAATTTTCATTTTTAAAAGATCTTTTACAATTTGTGAATCTCGTTCTATGATTATAAATTTAGTATTGTTTTTCTTAAATTCATCAATTAATGATTCAACAATATGATTGTGACCACATACAATAACATGATCCTTTAAATCATTTGGTACTTTTAAAGGCAATGATTCTTTTGCAAGTTTTTCAAACCAAGGGGATATTACAAAAGTAAGTAATATTCCAAATACAATCACAACTCCAGATAATTGAACTATGATTGAAAATATTTTCCCAATATTTGTGGTAAATACAACATCTCCAAATCCAACTGTGGTCATAGTGGATGATACCCAATAAATTGCAGTTAAATGATTAGCATGTATTGGCTGTTCTATTTTCATTAAATGTATAAAAATTTCAACATATATTATAACTACACCTATTGAAATTATAATGTAATTAAAAATGGATTTTTTCCATGGTGTAATATATTTCATGATTTTATATTTCAATGTTGTATAGAAATTTTCACGCAAAATTCACGCTTTAATTATTAATATTGATTATTGGATGTTTGTTTTTAAATTAAACATATAATAAGTGAAAAATAAAAGATATATTCACCTAAGATTTAATATTTTAATTTTTTTATTTATGCCACATGCAAAATAAAAAATGTAAATATGTATGAATGCATATGAATGCAAAAATTAGAATTTTAAATATAATGAATTAATTTGATTATCTATTCGATTTTAATAATAGATTGGACTTACGAGATAATGCTCATTCATTTTGAATAATCTGTCAAAAACCTTTGGTTTTTTCCAACGCTCATTCATTTTGAATAATCTGTCAAAAACCTTTGGTTTTTTCCAACGCTCATTCATTTTGAAT
>JAAXQB010000173.1 GCA_012329085.1 Methanosarcinales archaeon
AAATGGGCGTTTTCATTCTGATTGGATTTCAATGATTTATCCTAGATTATTTATTGCAAAAAATTTGTTAAGAGAAGATGGAGTGATTTTTGTTTCAATAGATGATAACGAAGTAACCAATTTAAGAAAAGTTATGGATGAGATTTTTGGAGAAGAGAATTTTGTAGCTCAATTGATTTGGGAAAATAAAGAAGGTGGAGGAAGCTCAGATAGTAAATTTTTTAGAGTAAAGCATGAATATATTTTATGTTATTCTAAAGATATAAACCAATGCGAAATTACTGGGGAAGGAAAAGAAGAAGATTCGTCTTATAATTATCAAGACGAATTTGTAAAAGAAAGAGGCAAATATAAATTAATTAAACTAAATAGCTTTAGTATTCAATATTCTAATTCACTAGATTATGAAATTAAATTGCCTAATGGGGAAAAAGTAGTTCCCTCTGAAAATGGAAAGAGGGGTTGTTGGAGATGGTCTAAGAAAAAATATGAGTGGGGATTAAAAAATAAATTCATAGAAATTAAAAAAAATGGTAATGGTAAATTATGGGTTTATACAAAACAATATTATAAAGTAGATAACAATAATAAACCTATTTTTAGGCAAGTTCCATATAGGGGAGTTATTTCTAAATTCTCAAGCACCCAAGCAACAAAACAACTGGAAAAATTAATGGGTAAAAAATTATTTGATTACACTAAACCCTATGATTTTATGAAATTCTTATGTAATTTAGGGACTGAAAAAGAATCCTCTGACATTGTATTAGATTTTTTTGCAGGTTCTGGTTCAACAGGACACGCAGTTTTAGATTTAAATAAAGATGATGGTGGAAACAGAAAATTCATTTGTGTTCAACTTCCTGAAAAAATTGATGAAAAAACAGAGATTTTTAAGGCAGGATTTAAAACTATCTCAGATATAGCGAAAGAAAGACTGAAAAAAGCAATTAAGAGTATTGAAAAAGAAAACAAAGGTAAATTAGTAAAGAAAGTAAATCTTGATTTAGGATTTAAAGTCTTCAAACTTGATAAGTCCAATTATAAAATATGGGAAAAATATGATGGCAAAGATGCAAAAGAATTAAAGAAACAATTACAGCTTTTCAAAACTCCATTAATCTCAGGATACAAGAATGAAGATGTTATCTATGAATGTATGATAAAAGAAGGTTATAGTCTAAATTCAAATATTGAAAAGATAGACATTAAATCAAACAAAGTCTATAAAGTAACTGATAGAGATTTATTCTTCTATATTTCTTTAGATTCAGAAATTAAGGACAAGACAATAAATGAATTAAAACTAAAAAAAGAAAATATGTTTATTTGTCTTGATGAAGCACTGAATGACAGCAAAAAGAAGAATTTGTCTATTCAATGTAATTTAAAGACTATTTAGGTGTCAAAATGGATGAAAAAAAGATTAATGCTCTTAAAAAAATTCAAGAATTTAGAGATAAAAAGAATTCTCCTGATTTTGAATCTTTAGAAAAAGAAGGATTTGATAAGTCTACTTTAAGAGTTATGGAAAATGAGGGATTGATTAGATTTGCAGGAGTTTTTTCTATAACCGAAAAAGGAGAACAAATTTTAAGAGATTATTTGGTAATTGATTCAACAAAAAAAGATGATAAATTGAGAATAATCTTAGATAGCAATCTCTTTGATGATATTGTTACAGGAAATTTAAAAATTGATGAAAACATAAAAAAGAAAGCAGAATTTTATATTACACATATACAAGTTGACGAAATAAATAAGTGTTCTGACGAAGAGAAAAGAGCAAAATTATTTTTATTTATGGGTAAAGCATCGCCAGTAATCATACCTACTGCTTCTTTTATTTTAGGTAAATCAAGATTGGGAGAAGCAAGACTAGGAGATGGAATTATTTTTGAAGAATTGAAAAAAGGTAATATTAAACATACTGAAGACGCTTTAATTGGAGAAACAGCTATTAAAGATAACTTAATTTTAGTTACTCAAGATGTAACTCTAAAAAATAAAGTAAATTCGCAAGGTGGAAAGGCTATTGATTTGTTGGAATTTAAGGAGTTGTTAGAATGAAATTTAAATTTGACAGCAATCTGGATTTTCAGCTTGAAGCGATTAAATCAGTTGTAGATTTGTTTAAAGGACAGAAAAACACAACTAAATCTTTTTCATTCATAGCAGAGAATGGTATTGTTCCGAATGAATTAGGCATTTCTGAAAAGAAATTATTAGGAAATCTTAATGCAGTTCAAAAAGAGAATAATATAAAAGAAGTAGAAAAATTACTCGGAATGGATTTTTCTGTTGAAATGGAAACAGGAACAGGGAAAACTTATGTTTATTTAAGATCAATCTTAGAATTAAATAAAGAGTATGGCTTTAAGAAATTTATAATTATTGTGCCATCTGTTGCTATTAGGGAAGGAGTTTTGAAAACTTTAGAAATTACAAAACAACATTTTAAACAAATTTATGACAATATCTCATATAATTTTTATGAGTATGATTCAAGTAAGCTTTCAAGAGTAAGACAATTTTCAAGAAATAATAATGTTGAAATTTTAGTTATGACTTTAGATTCTTTCAATAAAGATAAAAATATTATGAATCAAAATATTGATAAGTTAAGCGGACAAAAACCAATAAATTTGGTTTCAAAAACAAATCCTATCTTAATTCTTGATGAACCTCAAAATATGGAGAGTGATAAAGCAAAAGAATCTTTAGAAAAATTAACTCCTCTTTTAAAACTTAGATATTCTGCGACACATAAAAATCTTTATAATTTAATTTATCGTTTGACTCCAGTTGATGCTTATCAAAAAGGTTTAGTTAAAAAAATTGAAGTTCTTTCTGTTGTAAAAGAAGATGATTTTAATTCAGCTTATATTAAATGTGTTGATATTAAAGCAGATGAAAAAGGAATAACTGCAAAATTAGAACTAAATCAAAAGCAAAAATCAGGATACAAGATAAAAACTATAAAGGTAAAACAAGGAGATGATTTAGAACAAAAATCCAAAAATCCAGAATATAAAGATTTTATTATCTCAGGAATTCACGCAGGATATAATTTTGTAAAATTTTCTAATGGTGTAACTGTCAAAAAAGGAGAAGATTTGGGTGGAGATAAAAAAGAGTTGATGAGGACTCAAATAAGGCATACTATTGAAGAGCATTTTAGAAAGCAGGAATTATTAAAACCACTAAAATTAAAGGTTTTATCACTTTTCTTTATTGATAGAGTTGCCAATTATACTGAAGAAGATGGGTTTATTAGAAAAACATTTATTCAAGAATTTGAAAAAATTAAGAAAAAATTCCCTAAATTTAAGGATTTAAATGTTGATGAAGTTCATAGCGGTTATTTTTCAAATTACAAAAGTGATAAAGGAATGGAAAGAGATAAAGACACTTTTGATCTTATTATGAGAGATAAAGAAAGATTGCTTTCATTTGAAGAGCCAACACAATTTATTTTTTCTCATTCAGCATTAAGAGAAGGATGGGACAATCCTAATGTTTTCAATATTTGCACATTGAATGAAACTGTTTCTGAAATGAAGAAAAGACAGGAAATAGGAAGGGGTGTAAGACTTCCAGTAAATCAAACAGGAGAAAGATTAACCGATTTAGATTTTAATATTCTAACCGTAGTTGCTAATGAAAGCTATTCAGATTATGTTTCAAAATTACAGCAAGAGTATGTAGATGATTATGGAGAGGTAATTGCTCCACCAAAACCTGCTAATGCAAGAAATAGAAAAATCTTGAAATTAAAGAAAGGATTTAAACTCAATCCTGAATTTAAAGAATTATGGAAAAGAATCGATAAAAAAACAAGATACGCAGTTGAAATCGATACTGAGGGATTAATAAAAAATTGTGTTGATGAAATAAATAAGATATCCATAAATAATATAAAAATAAGGGTAGAAAAAGTATTTTTATCTTTTGAAGATGGAAAAGGTATAAAATATCAATTTGTTGGAGACGAAGCAGAAGAAATTAATAAGAATTTTGAGATTCCTAATTTAATTGAATTAATTTCTGATGAAACCAAATTGACAAGAGAAACAATTCATTCTATTCTTTCAAAAGTAAATAATATTGATTTGATTTTTAAAAATCCTCAAGAGTTTACTCAATCTA
>JAAXQB010000280.1 GCA_012329085.1 Methanosarcinales archaeon
ATTTTCTCCTACGCTCATTCATTATGAATGAGCTATCAAAAATCAGAGATTTTCTCCTACGCTCATTCATTATGAATGAGCTATTAAAAATTATGTAAAAATTAATTCTACTTTGTCAGATTGGAGACCCATTCAAGCATTCGATATTGATTTTGCTTTTCTGAACGGTTTGAAGTCATACCGCCCTACATGGCTGGTTTATCTTTTAATATGACAAAGTCAAGTTAATATGACTTGCAGAAAGTAAGTTAATGGTTTATTCATTTATTATATTTTTTTCTAATTAAAATCAAGTTTAAATTGAATAGAATAAAAATATAATGCCATATAAATAGAATTAAAAACATACACGCCATTATACAATTATTTCTGGAGTTGTTTTAAGACCTTCTTCTATTTTATGTACAATTTCAGATGATATTCCAATAGGCAATTCAAAATTAGAGTATTTGCTATGTTTTCTAGAACCTTTACATCCAAAAGATATCACAAGTTTTTTTTCAAGTACAGATACTGTACATTCCCCACATATGGAATTTGCACCAAGTGTATTTATATCCAATCTTTCCCCTGTATGGTATGAATATGCTTGAATAATACGCATTGCTTTTTCAGGAGTTAAATAAAGAATAATTAGATCAAAATTAGATTGGTTTTTAGATAATGGTTCAATTCTAATCGATTTGTATTGTTGTCCAATATCACATTTAGAATGAGTATGCGATGTTCCAACTCCGAGAGAAGTGGAACAATTGCAAATCTTTGATTTGTAACCTATGGAAAACTGAATATTTTTAACAAGTGATGGAAATGAATCAATTGCTTGTTTTGCAGCATCCATGCAACTATATCGATTGGATTTTAAATAATAATTATAAGGTGGTGTTCCGCCATTGAATATATATTCAGCTATTCGGCATTTTTGAGATGATATTAAAAACTTTTCCCCATATCGTGCTTTTTGTACCATCTCACAAAAAAGTAAATTTGAATTTTTGTCCCCCTCTATTTCATTTTCAAAACTTATACACACCGGCACACCATCGTGCATAATATCCATTATTGAAAATTCATTAGATTTATAGCATATCAAAAATATAAAACTCCCATGAATATTTGAATATTAATTATCGGCATGTAGTTAATTTCCCACAAATTCCCATTCAACCATAGTAAATACAGGACCTCTAAGATCTATTTTTTTCTTTTTACTAGTGATATAATTATTAGCAATCGGATCAAGTTTTATATTTATTTCCGATGGAACTTTTATAATTCTCGCCCTTACGGTTGATTTATCCTCTAATTCTTGCTCAATCGTATGTGCAACAAGAGATGCAAATGAATCTATAAATCTAATATTTGTGCATGCGCAAGCATTTTCAAATGCTTTTTTCCATTTTTTATTCCGTGGAACTCCAAGAATGTTATTTTCAAATACTACGACTTCATTAAAAGTTGCAGGACCGCACAATTTAGTATCGGTTTCAGGTTCAGTAACCCATACTTTCAAATATCCTTTTTTAAAGTCTCCTTCCCATGCCAAAAATTTACATGGGCTTTCAGTTTGTGCATTTTGCTCGCATGTTTCTATTATATTTTCCATAATCTCTATACCTTTTTCGGTCTTTGGAGTTTTATCAATATAAATCATTTTTGCAAGCTCGCCATCCTTAAGACTCCATTCAGAATTTATTTGTGGATATGCAAGTCCTCTTACATCATCTGCTTCATGCAAAATCATTGCAATTCGTTCAACACCAAGCCCAAGATTCATTACAGGATATGGGATATTATATTCAGCAAGAGCAGTTGGAGAATATATTCCAAAAGTTGCAACTTCTATCCATCCATCCGAATATTTTGTATTTGAATTTAAAAGTTTTGGATGGTATGCAAAGACTTCGGTTTGTGTATCAGGCACATAATATTTACTTCTCTTTTTATCAGGCATAAATTTAAATTTTTCAAATCCAAATTGAGATAAAAGTCCCTCTGCAACTGCCATTCCATAATCTATAGTCACATCTTCATCTACAATTACGCATGATGCCGAATAATAAGACATAAGCCGAGATGCATCTTCTTTTTGTTCTCGTCTAAAACATCTATCAATAGAAAAAAAGCGTAAAGGTGGATTTTCGTTATCAATTAATGAAGAAAGCGAAATAAACCATCCAGAAGTCATATGGCTTCTTAAAGTTTTACGGGATGAAATAGGCACAAGGTCTTTAAATTCTGGAAATACTTTATCAACCATTTCAATAATTAAAGTATCTTGAAGTTCAAGTTTTTCTGATATTTCAAAAATTAAATCATCGCCTTCTATATCTCCTTTTTTATATTCATGTAATACTTTTCTTATTTTTTCAATACCTTCTACTCCAATATCCCCTAATATTTCAAATATGTTTGCTTTTCTTTCATCTGATATACCAACATTTGGTCTTGGCAATCCTGCAAGATAAAAGCATCGATCAAGTACAGCTAATGCTTCGTGTCCAAATTGTTTATGAACTTCTTTTTCATCGATTATTAATGGATTCATCATTTCTTCAAAACCCATCCGCATGTATGCAGTTCTAAGCTTTGAGATTGTATCATATATTGGGTGCGGTTTTCCATATTTAAAGGATAATCGCGGATATTGGTTGAATGATTCTGGTTTTTTTATTAATTTTTTCCCATCATTCCATGCAGTATTAAAGTTTTCTGCGGCTTTTTTTCGTATAATTTCAGGATTAAATTTCATAAATCTCACTTTAAAGACATTTTACTATTTTAAATATAAATATGTGTAATAACTTATAACGATATGTTATAAATAATCAATCAATATTTGGAAATTATTATAAATTCTCTGACTTTTTAATTTTTTTGAAAATTTTTAATAGCTCGTTCGGAACGCTCTGAGCATTTGCTCGTGATTGAACGCTCTGAGCGTTAGTATATAACTTGTAAAGTTGTATGCTTAGAAAAATTCCTAATTTCCCATTTGTGAATAAAAAATATAAAAACTTTAAATTAATTGGGTGGAAAAACATTTTAAGAATATAAAATTGTAGAAATTAAGATTTAAGAGGCTGTCCAATAACTAATTTACAACATACATTTAAGTTATATTTTATTCCAATTGGATAATTATTAATTATAATTTTATAAATATTGTCCCAAATGTGATAAATATTAATTGATTTGTACACGGGATTTCAATTGTTGGACAGCCACTTAAATGCAAAAAATATAATTATGAATAATAGAAATGGATATGTGTTAAAATTAAAATCATTGCAATCAATACGATATTATAAGTTTATAAGTTATATTTAAAATCAAAAATTTTTTCAAGCACATATTTATTTCTGAATGTGTTTTTTGAACAAGCGGCACAGTTTCATAATTCAGTTACATAATGAAAAAAAAAATTAACAATTGTACGCAGATGAACGCGAATAAACGCAGATTATTAAGAGTTTAAATAAAAGAATTGACAGAATAGATTGTCAAATATTCTATTTATTTTTTTACACCCATTTGGCGTTTACCTGTATCCTAAATTTATAGAAATTATGCTTTTTTACAATAAAAAAATCTGCGTAAATCTGCGTAAATCTGCGTCCTAAATTAGATAGAAGTTATACATTATATATAATAAAAAAAATATTATACTCGAGGAAATGTTTGTGAAATATCGAATTTATGATGACTTAAAAGTTTTCCATAAATGAATTAATTAATTTTCGTATAAATCCAAAAAACCCTTCATATTGTTCTTCATCCACATCAGTTATATTTATTTGTGCAGTTTCGTCCATCATGGAATCTGTTAAATTCCTTTCAAAAACTTTATCATCTCGCTGTGCCAAATGTCCTAAATCTGGTCGCATAGGTGCAATTACATCAGGTCGATGACCTATATTTTCATGAACAATTCTAACATTATCCATTGATGGAATCCATCTAGCTCGCAATTCTTCTAAGGTTAATATTAGAAATATACTTCCAGAATCTTCTATAACCAATTCACGAGTATTTCCTTTAAATTCTGATTTGCCAACAAGAACAAGTAAATCGCCCTCTCGAATATTTAAACTTGTATTATAACATACTTGCGTTCGTTCATTTTCTCCTTGTCCAAAATGCCAATCAAAAGTAGTTCTTGCAATCGTTTCCATTCCAATTGGAGTTGATTTATCAGGTGAGCTTAAATGTATCCAATATCCACTATGGTCGGGTAACCATGTGATTTTATTTACTTTGGCTTTTGTAGTTATATATTCTCCGCCATGCGAACCTCTTACAAATTCTTCATAAGATAGGAGATAATTACTTGGTTGAATTGGTGAAAATCCAAAACCAAATAGTTCTTCTCCATCAAATATGCCATCACCATCAGTATCATTAATTAATGGGTTTGTTACTTTGTTGTTCCACCCTATAATTTCTTCAGAATCAAGTGCACCATCATTGTCAGAATCCCTATCATTTGGATTGGTTCTATAAATGAAGACTTCGCATCCGTCCATTAATCCATCTCTATCTGTATCAGGATTTGTTGGATTGGTTTTATTAATTAAGACCTCATCCCCATCCATCAATCCATCCCCATCAGTGTCAAAATTTGTTGGATCCGTCACATATCCAGCCCTTATCTGTCTGGCAATTAGATTTCTAACAACTTCCCCTCTATCAGAATTTTCAGACCAAATCTCATTTATCATTGTCGCATCATCTACATCAATAGAGTTACTAATTTCATTAAGGTCAGATATGCCATCACCATCAGTATCCCTTAAAAAAACATCAGTAAAAAAACCAAAGAATCCTGTTGTTTCGGCATAATTTGAGAGTCTATCATTATCAGAATCCAAATCCCATGGATTTGAGTTGTTTAGAAATTCTTGATAATTTGTTAACCCATTGTAATTAAAATCTTGTGCCGCATCAAATGGGTTATTTGGATTTAATAAATGTTTAACCTCAAAAGTATCTGGAATTCCATCTCCATCTGAATCTGTCTGCCCATACACTGTTATTGATGCTATTGTAATAAACAGTAAAAAAATTATACATAATTTAACTATAATATCTTTCATATTGATTAATATTGTTGTTATATGTTATATAAGTATTGATTTAAATGAATTCATATATAATTTATATACAAATGCATATACGAGAAATTGAAATGATTATTTTTTTGAAATTTAGATTGTTCCTTTTTTTCGTTTGAGACGGTGAGTGTTATACTTACCTCTTTATGATGTTTGATAATTACATAAAAAAATTTTAAATATTTTTGTAAAATTTATGGAATGTAAAAAAAACTTGTGTGTTAAAATTAAAGTAATCACAATTAATAAAAAATTGTTATTTTTTAAAATGGAAAAATATAATGTAATATTTTTTGAATTTAAGTTTTCGTTTGGCTTATTGATTTTATTTTATGGATATTTATTTCCATTCAATCATAAACTTTTGATCTTTTATCTATTTTTACTATTCCTATTAAATTATCCCTATAATAGACTTGTTGCAAATTAAAGATTATGCCTATAAAAATTTTGATTTACCTCTCTTTTTGCCCTACCAATTATATACTTCTATGAATTTTTGATAGCTCATTTGGAACAAATGAGCGTTTAATTTTTAGGGTTTTTCAAAACCCTCCTATGTAAAAGCTTTTATATCAGATAAATTA
>JAAXQB010000055.1 GCA_012329085.1 Methanosarcinales archaeon
AAATTCCTGTTCCCATTCCGAACACAGAAGACAAGTCTGCCAGCGTTCCATATTGTACTGAGGTATGAGAGTCCTCGGGAACTACGGATCGCTGCTTTGCTCAATTTTTACTTTTAACTTTTTTTATTTTTACAATCTTTCCAATTTTTATTCCTTTTTTTACAATAAACAACCATAGTTTTTCGAATATGAAGTTTTTAATATTTTTAATTATATATAACTTATAAAGTTATATACTCAGAGAAATTTCTAATTTCTCGTATATTCTCTTTTTGATATTTCTGCATCTATTGGCAAATAAATATATTCATTTAATTCATATTCTGGTTTTATAAAATTCTTTATTAATTTTTCATAAAAATCTCTAAATTCAAAATTTTTATATTCTTTGCCATCTATATTATTTTCATCAAATAATAATTTGAATGAATCTATATTCATAACAGTTAAAAAATATAATGGATAAAATGTGCATATTGAATTTTCGTATTAGCTTTAATAAAACAAAGATTAAAAAAATTAAAATTTTAATTGCATATAATTTATAAAATTGTATGCTTGCCAATCGTTTTTTCAGTATGAGTTGAAAAATTTTAATTTTTTGTAAATTTACACATTTTTTCATAAAAATATAATTTACTATGATATCTAAAATCAAAAATTTTTTTAAATTTTATTCCAAATGAATTTTCTAAACAAGCTACACAAAAATCAAATCGCATTCCTATTTTTAATATTAAAAACCATTTATTCAATAAAAAAATAGATTCCGATTCCTCATTTCAACATGATGTGTATTTATTTCAAAGAGGAATTTTTAAAAATTCCATTTTCGTATATGATAAAAATAAAAATCTTATTTTTTATGCAAAAGAAAAGGCATCATCAGATGTAATAAGCAAAACAAACATATTGGATTTTTATATTAAATTTACTAAAACAAAAGTATCTGAAAACGAAGTTTCAAAAATTGAACTTTCTAATATTCTCATTTTTTCAAACGAAAGTAAAACAAACGAACAATCGTCCATTCTCTTCGAAAATGAACTTTTAAAAATCATTGGTGATGTTGAGTGTAAAATCAAAAAAAATAAATTTTTAAATATTGGTATAGATATTGAGAACTCTCATATTGAGAAATACCGCATATATAATTCTGTTATGCATAAAAATATTGGTTATATAAAACAAAAACAAGGATTTATAAGAAATGAATGGATATTTTATTCAATTAACAATCAAATAATAGGAAAAATGAATGAACGGAGTATGATATTTTCAATTATAAATACACTTATGAGTTTTATATATAGCTTTATTGGAATTGGGGCATGGTTAATCCCACAAACATATAATATTATTTCTTCTGATGGTATGGGTGTTGCTAAAATTAAAAAACAATTTAATATATTCACATTTAAATATAATGCAACATTAAATATATTGCAAATAAATCCAACCATTGACCAAAAACTTTTAATATCAATGGGAATTTTAATAATTAATGCATAATATTAAATTAATTAAATTTTTTAATAGTGTATAATTTGTAAAGATCGTTCGGAACGAACGAGCGTTTGCTCGTCAATGCACATTCTATTCGAGAGCTCGTTCGGAAAGCACATTTGGAAAGCACATTTGGAACAAATGAGCGTTATTCGAAAGAGCGTTAATATGCTCTCAAAAAGAACGAGCGTTTATTATTATACTGAGAAAAATTTCCTTTTTTCTTGTAAAGTTATTATATTTGCACATAAAAATACAATTTATCATGACTATTAAAATCAAAAATTTTTTACATGCTTTTTTTATAAGCATAATAAACAAAAACCGCTCTTTTTCTTTTCGCCAATTTTCTTATAAAGATTTTGTAAATCAAGAATCAAACAAAATTCCTACATTTAACATTGGAAATCATTTACTTGAAAAAGAAAGGAATCGAAACCATCAATTTCAATATGATACTTATTTATTTCACAAAAAATCATCTAAAGATTCTGTTTTCGTATATGATAAAGATGAAAATCCTATTTTTTATATAGAAAAAATAAAATCATCAAGTTACATGCAAAAAAAATCATCAGAATTTCTTATCACAACAGACGAATCCTATAAAACGGAAACCTTAAAAAAATCTGGATTTATTGTGTTAGGTAAACTCAAAGAAATCGAACAATCGTCCATTCTCTTTGAGAATAGACTTTTAAAAATTGACACTTCTACTGAAAATTATGTTATACAAGATATTATTTCAAATATAGATATTGGGTGTATAAAAAAAAACTCGGGATTTATAAAAGATGAATGGGTGATTTATTCAAATGACAATAAAAAGATAGGAAAAATGAGTGAACAAAGCACAATACTTTCAATCATAATCACATTCATGAGTTTTATATATGGTTTTATTGGAATTGGATCATGGTTATTTCCAGAAAACTATACTATTGTTTCTTCTGATGGTATGAATGTTGCTGAAATTAAAAAAAATCAATCTCGTTCTTCTAAATATAGATTAACAATATTACAAGCAAATCCTCCTATCGACCAAAGACTTTTAATATCAATGGGATTTTTAATCGCCAATGGATAAAAAAGATATGGCATTAAATCAATTATACAAGTAGCAATCGATATTTTAGAATTTAATCGAGGTATTCATTATGCGTATGGAAAAAACAAATCATATTCCCACATTTAAAATTGATAATTATTTATTTAATAAAAAAGTAGATGCCAATATTGCATTTCAACATAATAGTTATGTATTTAAAAGAAACTATCTTAAAGATTCCATTTTTGTATATGATGAAAATGAAAATCTTATTTTTCACATAAAAAAATCATCAAATGTTCCAAAACAGTTTATTGTAATGGGCGCAAATAATGAAAATGAACATTCGTCCATTCTCTTTGAGAATGAACAATCGTCCATTCTCTTTGAGAATGGACTTTTAAAAATCACGATTGATAATAATAAACATAATATAATTGGTGGTAAGAAATATAGCATACACGATACTGTTAAAATTAAAGATATTGGATATATAAATTATAAAATTGGACTTATAAAAGATGAATGGACATTTTATTCAAATAACAATCAAAAAATAGGAAAAATGAACGATTTTTTTTCTCATCCTTATAAATTCGATTCACTACTTGAAAAACTTGAGAGTGAACTTATTGATTTTTTATTAAGCGTTATTGGAATTGGAAGTTGGTTAACTCCACAAAATTTTAAGATAATTTCTTGTGATGGTGTAATTGTAGCTAAAATTAAAAAGAAGTTCAATCCATTTACATTCAAATACAAAACGACTCTAACAATATTACAATCAAATCCTTCTATTGACCAAAGACTTTTAATAGCAACGGGGATTTTAATAATTGGAATATAAAAAGGTGATAGTATTAAACCAATTATACAAGTGGCACTCGATGTATTAGAAATTGATAGGGCAATTCAAATTGCAAAAGAATCTGCACAAGGTGGAATTGATTGGATAGAAGCAGGCACACCTCTTATAAAAAGTGAAGGTATGGGAGCCATCCGAAATTTAAAAAAAGCATTTCCAAATAAAACAATAGTCGCTGACATGAAAACGATTGATGTGGGTGCAATGGAAATTGAAATGGCTGCAAAATCTGGTGCTGACATTGTTATATTACTTGGAGCTTCTAATAATTCTACAATAATAGATGCAATCCAATCTGCAAAAAAATATGGTGTAAAATTAATGGCAGATATGATTTCTATTGAAAATGAAGTACTACTTAATCGTTCAAAAGAATTAGAAGAACTTGGTATCGATTACATAAATTTACATACTGGTATCGATGAGCAAATGATTGGAAAAAGTAGCATGGGACTTATAGAAAAAATTGCACACAGTTTAAACATTCCTATTGCTGTTGCGGGAGGATTGGATATACAACAGGCAACAAATGCTATAAAAAAGGGTGCCGATATTGTTATAATAGGTGGAAATATCACTCGTACAGACAGTGTTTTAAATTCTACACAATTGTTTAGAAAAGAATTGGATTCAATTTTAAAAAAGCATGAGATTAACGCCACAAAAAACAACATTCAAAAACAAATATTTAATATATTTATGGAAGTTTCAACTCCAAATATATCAGATGCAATGCATAGAAAAGGGGCATTAAAAGGATTGCAATCTGTAACAAAAAATGTTAAAATAGTTGGAAAAGCTATCACAGTTAATACAATGGATGGGGATTGGGCAAAGTCAGTTGAGGCAATTGATGTTGCAAAAAAAGGAGAGGTAATTGTAATTAAATGTAGTGGAAGTGATGTTGCTGTATGGGGCGGACTTGCACATCGAAGTGCATTAAATAAAGGAATTGCAGGTATTGTAATAGATGGGGCAATGCGAGATATTGATGAAATTGAAATGCTTAGTGAATTGCCTATTTTTGCAAAAAACATTGTACCAAACGCAGGAGAACCGAAAGGATTTGGAGAAATAAATACTGAAATTATATGTGGCACTCAAACAATAAATTCTGGTGATTATATAATCGGAGATGACAACGGCGTTGTAGTTGTTCCAAAAGCAAAAGCATACGAAATTGCAAGAAGAGCAAAAGAAATAGAAAAGACTGAAAAAAGATTAAGAAATGAAATACAAAAAGGAAACACTTTATCTAAAATAATGTCACTTGAAAAATGGGAAATCTAAATGAGAGCAATAACAATAATTGAAATTTTAAAAATAGTTTTATGCATTGGATTTCTTTTATATGCATGCCATCTTGATTTAAAAGCAAGACGAGTTTCAAATAAGGTTTGGAAATATATGCTTTTAAGTGCATCACCTTTAATTTTTGGCATTATTTTAATTGAAGGAATTGTGCATATAAAATATATGGCAATCTCTTTTGTGAGTGTTTTTATTTTCATGTATATTTTATTTCAACTTGGTGCATTTGGTGGTGCAGATGCAAAGGCATATATTACAATTGCTTTAATTTTTCCAATTTTTCCTGAAATTACAGTCGGTGGAATTGTGATGCCAATTCTTGATGGATTAAATTGGTTTGTATTCACATTTAGCGTATTTGGAAATTCAGTAATTTTAACAATAATTGTTCCAATTGGAATGGTTTTATACAATATTGCAAAAACACCAATCTCGGAATTGGTTAAAAAACCATTTTTTACAGTTATAGGGTATAAGTGTCCAATATCAAAATTAGATGGGCATATTAAATTAATGGAATTACATGAGCAAAAAAAAGGCACTGTATCAACTAAATATGTTAGTGGTGGAATTGAAATTACAGATTCTGTAAAAAAAGACCTTGAAAATTATTCTAAAAAAGGATTAATTGGTAAAAAAGTATGGGTGACTCCCGGACTTCCTTTTATTATTCCAATCACAGCTGGATTTATTGCAGCAGTAGTATTTGGTGATTTAATCTTTTATATGGTAGAGGCGTTATTGTAAATATGAAATATATAGTACTTGTAGGGGATGGAATGGCAGATTTTCCAATTAAAGAATTTGGTGGAAAAACTATTTTACAAAAAGCAAACACTCCAAACATGGATTATATCTCAAAGCATGGAAAATGTGGGCTTGCACAAACTGTACCTGATGGATTATCTCCCGGAAGTGATGTTGCAAATATGTCTATCATGGGATATGATCCAAAAATATATTACACTGGTCGCTCTCCACTTGAAGCTGCAAGTATGAATATTCAACTTGAATCAGAAGATGTTGCATTTAGATGCAATCTTGTGACAATTGAAAATGAAAATTTGAAGGATTATTGTGCAGGGCACATATCAAGTAAAGAATCACAAAAACTTATAAAAGATATTGATTTGGAACTTGGAAGTAATGATTTTAAATTTTATTCTGGAATTAGTTATAAGCATCTGTTAATTGCAAAAAATAATACTGGTGCAACTGTTAAATGCACTCCTCCGCATGACATTATGGATGAGCCCATAAAAGACTATCTGCCAAAGGGAATTGATGATGTAGTTTTAAATTCGTTGATGGATGAATCTCGAAAGATTCTTGAAAATCATCCAATAAATAAAAAACGGATAGAATCTGGAAAAAATCCTGCAAATTCTATTTGGCTATGGGGGCAAGGATATGCACCTAAAATGTCAAATTTTAAAGATTTATATGGAATTTGTGGCTCTGTAATTTCTTCGGTTGATCTTTTTAAAGGAATTGGACTTAATGCAGGGCTTAAAGTGATAGAAGTTCCAGAAGTTAAGGGATATTTAACTAACAATTATATTGGAAAAGCCGAGTATGGAATTGCATCATTAAAAGAAAATGATATTATTTTTATACATGTGGAAACGCCTGATGATGCTGGGCATGATGGCGATGCATATGCAAAAATGAAAACAATTGAGGATTTTGATGAGATGACTGTTGGCACAGTGCTTGAATTTGTATTGAATTCGGATGAAGATTATTCAATTTTAGTAATGCCAGACCATCCAACTCCTATTGAAATTAGAACACATACAAGTGAACCTGTGCCATTTGCAATTTATTCTACAAAATATAAAAATCCTGATAAAGTAGGTGCATTTAATGAAGTATCTATGAAAAATGGTTCTTTTGGCACTATTAGAGCATATAATTTAATTAAAATGCTTCTTAGTATAGATGAGTAATGTATGGAAAACACGCATATATTTGCATATGGCATTCTAAAACGGAAGTTATGCAAGCAAATTATATGTTTTTAAAAAATGAAGTGTTTGTATGTGAAACCAAAAATATTAAATAAATACAATCGCATTAAATAAAGTAGATACATAAAAAAAATATTTGGAATTTTTAATTAAAATATGGCATAAAAAATTTCATTTGCAAAAAGGAATACTAACAATGGAATTAAAAGGAATAATAGAAGCTGAAATTATTTTTGTAGATGTTAGGGGTTTTACATCGTGGGCAGAGAATGTCGATGTTTTTCCCTTCTTAGATGAATTCAGTTCTAAATTTTATAGTATATTAAATAGTGTTTTTTTTGATTGCAATATTAAGACACTTGGTGATGGTGCAATGATAATTAAAGAATTAGAAATTAATAATAAAAAGCATGAAAAATTTTTGCAAGATTTAATTAAAGCCACTTTAAAGCGTATTGACAATACTCAAAAAGATTTTAAAAAATTGTGTGAAGATTTATCTATCAGATATGGCTCAAATATACCTCTTGTATTGGGGTGGGGAGTGACAAAAGGACATATTAAAAAACTTGAAGGTGATTACATTGGTGCTGAAATAAATAAAAGTGCAAGGTTGTGTGGCATAGCTAGACCAAGCGGCATAGTAATTGATAAAAACGATTTTTCAATCATTCCCACTCTTCCGAAATCTTTAGATTTTCAGTTTTTTGAGCAAAGTAGAAAATTAAATGGTATGGCTTCTGAAATAGATGTGTGGGTTTCAAAAGACATAGCCAATCAATTTTTGACAAGAGAACAAATTAGATTAACACCAGAAGTTCATGTTGCAGGTATTTGTATAAAAAATAGCAATGGCAATATTCAAGTATTAATTGCAAAAAGAAGTGAAAATAGAAAATTGTTTCCTAATTTATTTGAAGGATGCGGAGGGCAATTAGCTGGAAACGAAACCTTTATTACTGGAGTTAAACGCCATTATAAACTTGAACTTAATATTGTCGTTGATGTGATTGAACACATTCATAGATTCTATTATATAAATCAATCAAATGAGCCGATTATTCCTGGTGTGAAATTCTTATGTATTTATAAAGAAGGAGAACCTAATTCAGAGAATCATACAGAAATTAGATGGGTTGCAAAAGAAGAACTTAATTCAATGCCTGAAGAACATTTTATTCCGGGATTAAAAAAAGATTTTCTTGATTTTATTGATTTATATGCAGAACAACATATTGAAAAATAGCAATAGTGAATAATTTTCTATTAAAATACAATACTACTTCTTGGTATTGATGGGTGATTTATGGAAAAAACATGCGTATTTGTATATGGCACTTTAAAACAAGGTTATAAAAGTTCATTCTTTTTAAGAATAAACCAATGGAAATCTCTTATCTAATTTTTTATGGGTAAAAATCTTTTTGCCATCTGCATAATCAGAAACTTTATCTCCATTGCCAATTAAAATATATTTGTAAATAAGAAGACCTTCCATACCAACTGGACCTCTTGCATGAATCTTATTTGTGC
>JAAXQB010000286.1 GCA_012329085.1 Methanosarcinales archaeon
CTAATTAATGTAATTTACATTTAATATTGCTCTCTAATATTTAGACAGATTTTATAAAATAAATCCATCAAATGCACATGCGATTATGTTAAAAATGAGTTTGTTGCCTTTGCATACACATCTAAAAATCGTGCATAACACCAATTCTATTTTAAAAAATATAGCTAATAAAAAAAATATCAAAATATTACTTATCGCAATTTAATCCCAGTTATACTTGTAATATTAGATTCCTGCATAGCAACCCCAATTGTGCGGTTCGCAGCTTCAATCATAGGTTTTCGTAAGGATACCACAATAAATTGTGCATTTTTCGATGAATTTTTTATATGCTGTGCAACCTTTTGAGCATTAACCCCATCAAGGAACATATCCACTTCATCAAAAGCATAAAAAGGTGCAGGTCTATACTCCTGTATAGCAAATATAAAAGACAATGCAATCAAACTTTTCTCTCCTCCTGACATTGCTTCAAGTCGTTGAAGTGTCTTATCTTTTGGTTGTGCTATAAGTGTCAATCCACCACTAAATGGATCTTCAAGGTCATCAAGTAAAAGCTCACCTGTGCCATCAGATAGCGTATGAAATATTTGTTTAAATGATTCATTAAGTCCATCATATGCATCCATGAATGAATCTTTTTTAAGCTTTTCATATTGCTCCATTCTAACAAGAATTTGTTCCCGTTCATTAAAAAGAGTGTTTCGCCTTTCAGATAAGTCAGATTCTCTTTCTTGCACTTCATCATATTCATCAATTGCCCTCATATTCACAGGTTCAAGCTTTTCCATTGCCCTTTCTATTGATGCAATTCTTGCCCTAATTCTATCATAATCTGGAACTTCTTGGCAATCAACCACACCCCTTTTCTCAATCTCAATATTTAAATCTTTAATTTGTTCTTCAAGTGATACTTTAGTTTCTTTGAGAGCTAAAATCTTATAATTTTCAGATTCAAATCTTGTGTTTTTCATATCAAACTTTTTCCTCGCCACATCATATTCATTTTGTAACACCGTTCTTGATTTTTGAAGTTCAATAAGTTCAATTTCAAGATCTTTTTCCCGTTCTTGTTTAACTCGCAATTCTTGATTTTTTTCTTCTATATATTCATTAAGATTTAAAATTCTCTCTTTGTTATCAGATTTTTTTTCATTAAGGAATTCAATTCGTTCTTGTTTTTTATTAATTTCCTTTTTTGCATATTCTAAATCAAGATTTAAAGCATTAAGTGTAAGGTCTGTATCCCCAATTCTCTTTTCAATTCGTCTAATTTCATTTTCAACAAATTCCATTTGATTTTTAAGTTCAGAATTGAATGCGTTTTTAAGCTTTTTTTCCATTTCCTCGATTTCTTGTTCAAGTAAAACTATTAATTTAGAAATTTCTTCCTTTTTAATTGCAATAGAATCCATTTCAACACGAAACTCTTTTTGAGCTTCTTTTACACTTAAAAGTTCTTGTGTTTTTGAGTCAATAAGGGCAGTTAATCTTTCCCCCCTTCCCGAAATTTCTTCAAGTTGCATTTCTTTTATAGAAATTTCTTTTTCATGCTCATGGATTTCTCGATTTATTTCTGAAATATGCCCTTCCACCCGATCCAATTTATTTATGGCTGTATTCCGCCTAGAATCATATTCAGTAATTTTCTCTGCAATCTTTAATAAATCATCTTTACTTGATTTAAAAGACAAACCCCTTTTATCCTTAGAACCACCAGTCATAGCACCACTTCTCTCAATAAGTTCTCCATCGAGTGTCACCATTCTAGCCCTGCCCATAAGTTTTCTTGCATTACCAATTAAATCTAAAACAAGGGTGTCCCTAAATACAAACCAAAAAGCAGATTCAAATTTTGAATCGTATGTCACAAGGTCAATAGCATACCCAACAACACCAGTTTTATTTAATATGTCTCGGTTAAGATTTCTTGCAGATTCCATTTTATTCAATGGTAAAAATGTAGCTCTGCCACCTCGCTTTTGTTTTAAATATCCTATCGCCCGTTCTGCATCTTCATCAGTTTCAACTACAATTGCCTGCGTGCGACCTCCTGCGGCAATTTCAAGTGCTTTTGAATGGTTTGGTTCAACATTTCCAAGTTCTGCAATTGTCCCATAAATTCCGGGAAGTAAATAATTCTTTTTTGCAGATAATACAATATCCACAGACTTTGCATATCTTACATCTTCAGATGCACGAATGCGAGCTTCCATGACAGCATAATCTCTTTGATGCTTTTTTAAAATTTCATCAAGTTCATCTACAATTTCTTTTATTTGAGATTGATTTCGTGTAAGGTCATCAATATCCGAAAGCAACACATCGATTTTTTTATTTAACGATTCAATTTCATATTTGGCTGATTTTGTATCACTGTCTGTTGCACTTATTTTTTGTTTTGAATCTTCTATTTCTATTTCAATATCTCGCATTTCTGCAGATTTTCGTCTAAGTGAATCTATTAACCTATCTTCTTCGCGGATAAGTTCATTTTTTTCGGCTTTAACATTTTCCATTTTGGACTTACAAGAGGATAAATTAGATTTATCTTCTGCAAATTTTGAATCGAATGCGGCAATTTTTGATTTTACAATTTTGTATTTTGATTTTTCATTATTAAGTTCAGAATTTAATTCTTCTTTTCTAACATTTTCATTATTTATTTTAAGAATTAATTCCGAAATTTTATTTTTTGCAGAATCGATTTCTTTCAAATTAGATCTAATTTCTTTTGTTATATCATTTAGATTAGATTCTATAATTTTAATACTATCGTTAGATTGCGATATATTCCCTTTTATTTCCACTATGTCCTTTCTTATTTGAATTTGCTCATCTTCACCCATCGCAAATATTTTTGAATTTAAATTTTTAAGGTCTAATTCCTGTTTTGATAGTATTTCTTTTATTGAGGCAATTTCATCTGACAGAGTTTTAATTTTCTCTTCTTTTGTTAAAATTTCAAAATCTATTTCTGTAAACTCTTGCTTTGCAGATTTAAGTTTCGCAAGAATTACAAATCCTTCATATTTTACTTTTTCATTTTTAAGTGATTGATATTTAAGTGCATAATCTCGCTCAATTTTAAGTTTATCAAGTTGATTTTTTACTTCTTCTATTATGATATCCACTCTTTCGATATGCTCTTTTACAATATCAAGTTCATTTACTGCCTTTTCCATCTTGCTATCAAATTCTGCAACACCTGCAATCTCATCTATGATTTTCCGCCTCTCTTTACAAGACATAGTAATTATGCGTGTAACATCACCTTGCATAACAATATTATAACTTTCTGGTGTTATTTTTGTCTTTGATAATTGATTATGAATTTCAGATAAACTTACTGCTTTATCATTAAAATAAAAATAGCTATAATAGCCGCTATCTGTTTCTCGTATTTTTCGGCTAATTGAAATTTCATCTGCATCAATCGGCATCTCACCATCTGTATTATCAAATCGGATTGTCACCTGTGCAAAATTTGTTTTTTTAGATTTAGATTTGCCACCATTATAAATAAGGTCTGTAAGCTTATCTGCTCTTAAAGTTCTAGAACTTGAAAGCCCAAGTACAAATAAAATACCATCTAATATATTGGATTTTCCACTACCATTTGGACCTGATATAGTTGTAAAATCGTCAAAAAAAGGAACTTTTATTTTTTTTCCAAATGATTTGAAGTTTGTAAATTCAATTTCTTTTATATGCAATTAAGTTCCTCGAATTCTAACTTCTATTAAAAAATATGTGATGTGGTTTAAGTGTATATTTGAAAAATCTACGATTGTCTTTTTTACCATTAATATTTTAAATATCTGTAAAATCTTTTTGTTTTCGTGTAATTATAGTAACACCTTCATCTTCACGACATTCAACATCCTCGCATTCTACAATTTTGTTAATTTTTTTATCTTTGCGTTTGGAATCATCACTTGCAATAATATAATTACAAGCTTTTGGTTTTTCAATTATTTTATTTGATTCAATAACATCATGATTTTTCCCATGCAAAATATCATATCTATGATTTACAATATCAGATATATTGGTTTGATCTTCTTTTTTTATACCCTTCACGATAGGCATATTATAATTATATTCTTCTTTAGTATTTTGATTTTTAAAAGAATTTAAAATTGATTTTTGATCAAGAAGTTCATTTGTAATACCTGCTATTATGTTAGACAACTCTTTTATTTTATTTTCACATTTTTCCATCTGAGCTTTAACAATTGACAAACTATCATCTTTCGGATTGTTTGATAGAAGTTCAGGCAGTAACTCTTTTATAATTTCTTTTTTAATAGAAGTTTTAAGAGTAACAATTTCATTTTCTTTTTCAATAACTTGCTTTTCAAGTCTTTCAATTACAAAATCACGATCTTTATCCATATTTACCACACCTTTTATATCAATCTATGTTCTATATAATTTAGATTGTTTAAATATATAAATGTATTTAATCCAATGCACACACCCATTAAATATGATAATATTTAAAATATTAGAAATCCCTTATACATAAGCTTTTAAGTTTTAATATTGTTAATATGCATAATGTCACATATTGTTAATTCCATATAGGGCATATTCGTAAATATTCACATCACACAAGACTTAAATATAATGATACTCAATAGCGATATATTAAGAAAATATAAAAATATTAAACGACCAACTTTATCTGCTATAAATATAGACCCTTTGCAAAGAGGCGGCATTTTAACAGATTCAGCAAGAGAAGCACTTATTGAATGGGGCGATGGATATTCAGTATGTGATTTCTGTAATGGAATTCTTGATAAAATAAAAACACCGCCAATTAATGATTTTGTACATAAACATTTGCCTGCATTTTTAGACATAGATGAAATTAGAATAACAAATGGTGCACGAGAATCAAAGTTTGCAATATGTCATTCAATGGCAGGTAAAGATGATTATATTGTACTTGATAAAATTGCACATTACACTTCATATATCGCAGCTGAGAGAGCAAATCTAACAACACAACTTGTTCCAAGTTCAGGTCATCCCAATTATAAAATAGATTCAGAAGGATATTCAATTGCAATTGAAGAGGTAATAAAAAAAAATGGAAAGCCACCTGTGCTTGCATTATTGACTTATCCAGATGGCAATTATGGAAATATTCCAGATGCAAAAAAAATAGCATCTGTTTGTCATGAGCATGGTGTGCCACTTATTCTAAATTGTGCATATTCCATAGGACGAATGCCCATTAGTGCAAAAAAATTAGGAGTGGATTTTATTACGGGGAGTGGGCATAAGTCAATGGCGGCATCTGGCCCTATTGGTGTGCTTGGTACAACTGACGAATATAAAAATATTGTATTTAAAAAATCAAAAACCCACAAAATAAAAGAAGTTGAACTTCTTGGATGCACGGCACGGGGTGTAAATATCATGACTCTTATGGCATCATTTCCAGAAGTTGTTGAACGAACAAAAAGATGGGACGAGGAAGTTGCTATTGCAAGATGGTTTTCTGAAAAACTTGAAGGAATTGGATTTAATCAAATTGGTGATAAACCACACAATCATGACCTTATGTTCTTTGAAACTCCAAATCTTTATGAACTTTCAAAAACAGCAAAAGATGGCAGATACTTTTTATATAAAGAACTTAAAGCAAGAAACATTCATGGGATAAAACCTGGGCTTACTAAATTTTTTAAATTGAGTACTTATGGCGTTGGAAAAGAAGATTTATCAGTAGTAATTGATGCATTTAAGGATATTACGGGAAATTAAAAATTATTTTAATGTATAATTTGCAGATTGTGACCATAAAATAATAGATTTTATTAAATGTAGTTTATAAAGAAAAATAATGAAATTTTTATTAACTCTATTAAAAAATAATATAAATGCCCATTCGTTTCAAATGGGCTTTTCAAATGGGCTAATCAAAATTCTCTATAAAAATTATATATCAAAAAATTAACACTCCGAAAATAAATGTAAAAATCGTTAATTTA
>JAAXQB010000274.1 GCA_012329085.1 Methanosarcinales archaeon
CATTTATCCGCTCTTTTGAAATAGCATAAGAAATTCTTATATAATTTCCACTATCTGGGCCAAACACAGAACCCGGCACCGTTGCAACAAACCCATTATTTAATAGTGTATTTGCAATTACATCTCCAATAAATAAATTATCTGATACATTAGTGTTAAATTGACTTACATCCACAAATAAATAAAATGCACCCGCTGGAGTTTCACATTTTACACCCATCGAATTAAATCCATCCACAAGAATATCTCTCCGTTCCTTAAATTCATCTAACATATCGTGTGTAGCTTTTTGTGATGCATTTAACGCTTCTAATGCCCCATATTGTGCAAAAGAATTTGCACAGCTTGTTGAATGTTGTTGTATTTTGTGCATACCATTTAATATATCCGGGGGAGCAGTTGCATATCCAAGTCTCCACCCTGTCATTGCATAAGCTTTTGAAAATCCATTGACTGTAATAGTTCTATTTTCCATGCCATCAAAAGAACCAATACTTAGGTGAGTTCCATTATACAATATTTTTTCATATATCTCGTCAGATAAAACAAGTATGTCATGATCTTTTGCAATATCTGAAATCATATTAAGTGTATCTTTACCATATACAACTCCTGTAGGATTGCAAGGACTATTTAAGACAATCAATTTTGTATTATTATTTACAAGTTCTGTAAAATCGTAAGGTATAAAATTTTCATCTGTTTTTGCCCATACAGTTTTTGCACCTACAAAATTAATACATTGCTTATATGAAACCCATGCAGGATCAAATAAAATCGCTTCATCTCCTTTATCAAGAACTGTTAATGCCACTTCAAATATTGCCTGTTTTGCACCAGCCGTCACAATCACTTCATTTGATTCAACATCGATATCGTTTTCTTTAAATTTTTTAGCTATTGTAGATTTAAGTTCAGGAATTCCTGCCATCGAAGTATAATGCGTATGCCCATCATACATAGCTTTGGTAGCGGCTTTAATTATGTGTGATGGTGTATTAAAATCGGGCTCCCCAACACTTAAATTAATCACATCTTTTCCTTGATTTTTTAAATTTACTGCAATTTCATTGATGCTAAAAGTTCCAGATTCTTCAATTTTAGAGATACGGTTGCTTAGAGAAAATCTTTGTGGCATTTATTATTATTCTCGCAATCTCATAACCATTTTTACAGCAGATTCAACAGATCTCTTTGCATAATCAATTCTTGAATGTGCTTCAAGTCGTGTCATCCCAGGACCTGATATTCCAAGTGCAACAGGTTTTTCATATTCTATTGATAAATCCATAATTTTTCTAGATGCTTGGTTGACAACAACATCATCATGATCTGTTGCACCTTCAATTACACACCCAAGGGTCACAATCGCATCAATATTGTCATTTTTTATAAGTTTTTTTACAGCCAAGGGCATATCATATACACCAGGTACCAACACAGTTTGTTCAATTGTGGCACCAAGGAAATCTGCATGTTCTTTGCTTAAAAGTTCCATCTGATAAGTTATATCTCTATTAAATTCAGAGACTACAATCCCAAGTTTTATATTATTCATTTTATGCTCTTTATGTTTATTTTCTCAATCTAATTAAATATGCAATTGTTTTGCATCTTCATATCCTTGTCGTCTTCCTGTTCCTGCATTTTTTATAAGTTCCTTTTGATTAAATAATAATTTAATTACATTTTGTGCATGTGAACGAGTACGATTTTCAGCAAGTTTTGCAAGTTCAATATCATTTTCAGCTTCAGTTTCATGTACAAATACTTCAAGAATATGTGTATTAGTAAGTAATTGTGCATGAATTAATCCAGTAGATGCCTCGTGTGCACAAGTTTTATCAATTAATGCAGCTCCAGGCATTCCAAGTGCTAATACAATATCACATTTTCTTTCATCAATCAATTTTTTTGAAGCAACAGGCAAATCTTTAATTCCAGGTACAGTATATCTCTCAATATGCACTGATGCATGCTTTTTAATCTCATCGATTGCCACAGACCCCATATTGAATCGTGCAAATGTTGTATCTGCTATGCCAATTCTATACATTAACCCCAAGTTCTATTAATGATTGTTTAAGTGCATCAAGAGTAATTGTTATTTCTTCTGAAGACGCATTGCCCATATGCCCAATTCTAAATATCTTATTTTTAAGGTGTGCTTGTCCGCCAACAATAAGAATTCCTTTTTCTTTCATTTTTGCCCTAAGTTCTTGCACACTAAATCCATCTGGCATTTTAATTGCTGTGACTGTGTTTGAATATTCACTATACTCATTTAGTGTAGGAAATAGCTCAAGCCCTAGCTCTTTTATAAACTCTCGCACCACCGTAGCATAAAATTCATGGCGATCGATTATTTCTTGAATTCCACATTCTTTTGCAATATTTAATGCTTCATGTAGTGCAAAAAATAATGAAACTGCTGGTGTAAAAGGCGTTTGTCCATTAACTGCCGATTTTTGATATTCTTTTAAATTCAAATAATATGGTGGTTTTGTAACACCCATTGCATTATAAGCTTTTTTACTAACTGATACTGCACTTAATCCTGGTGGCACGGCAATACATTTTTGAGAGCCTAAAATTGCAATATCTACGCCCCATTCATCTGTAAATACTTCATTTCCGCCTATGGAGGACACACCATCTAATATGAATATTGCATTATATTTTCGTGCAAGTTCGCCCACTTCTTTTGCAGGGTTTAATATACCAACTGAGGTTTCATTATGAACCATTGTTATGACAGTTGCATGGCTTTTTAATGCAGCTTCTACCGCATTTAAATCTATTGGTTGCCCCCATTCGCATTTAACAGAAATTGCAGTTCCATATAAATTTACAATATCTTCAAATCTTTGTCCAAATTTACCATTTACAATTGTGACAACTAAATCACCTTTAACAACATTACTTACTGCCGCTTCCATTCCTGCTGTTCCAGACCCGGAAATAATCAGTATATCATTTTGTGTTTTAAAAATC
Source organism: Methanosarcinales archaeon (assembly GCA_012329085.1). Next base: position 2,995 of record JAAXQB010000274.1, read on the forward strand.
TCTTTAAGGATTGAACTACAATCATTGAGGATTTTTGCAAATTCTGGACCTCTGTGATTAATCATAGGTCTTGACATTGCATTTAAAACTCTTTCGTGTAAAGGTACGGGTCCTGGTAACATTAATAATGGATTCTTTAAATCTATTTGCATAATATAATTTGCCTCATATCATAATAAAATATTTAGTAGTAATTGATATAAATTGCACCAATATATATTAAGTCTTTGTTTTGCAAAATTTTAAAAAGTATTGCTGATGTTTAGTGCTGTTTTATTAACATTCAACACAATAAAAAAAGTAAATCTTTTTAATCTTTGAATGTAATTAAATAAGGCTTTAAATAATTAAACGAGAAATTAGAAATTTCTCTTGGTATATAATACGAATAACGCTCATTCGTTCAATCATGAGCTATCAGAGATTTTATAGAACATATTTCTCTTTGAGAAATATGTATTTATAAATTACATGCAACGCCCATTCTTTTTCAAAGAATGTGCTAATAAAAAAAAGGATATGATTTTAATGGAACTTGAAAAATTAATGCACGGTACTGAATTGATAAAACGCGGTTTTGCAAAAATGCAAAAGGGTGGTGTTATAATGGATGTGGTAGATTCAAAACAAGCAAAAATTGCAGAAAATGCAGGAGCTGTTGCTGTAATGGCACTTCATGAAATACCTTCTGATATTAGAAAAAGTGGGGGAGTTGCACGAATGGCAGATCCTGAAATTGTTTCATCCATAATTGATTCAGTTTCAATTCCAGTGATGGGAAAAGCACGAATTGGACATTTTGTTGAAGCTGAAATATTACAATCGATTGGCGTAGATATGATTGATGAATCCGAAGTTTTAACACCTGCCAATAATAAATATCACATAGATAAAACTGAATTTACAGTCCCATTCGTATGTGGGGCAAGAGATCTTGGAGAGGCACTAAGGAGAATTAATGAAGGTGCTGCAATGATACGAACAAAAGGAGAGGCAGGCACAGGAGACATTAGTGAAGCTGTAAGACATTCAACTCAAATAATGGGTGAAATTAGAGGACTTGCAAATAATACAAAAGAGGAACTTATCGCATACGCAAGATTTATAGAAGCCCCAATTGAACTTGTTATACAATGTGCAGAAATGCAACGAATTCCGGTTGTAAATTTTGCAGCAGGCGGAGTTGCAACCCCTGCTGATGCGGCACTTATGATGAGGCTTGGAAACGATGGTGTTTTTGTAGGATCTGGAATTTTTGATTCGGACAATTCAGAAAAAATGGCATCTGCTATAGTAGAGGCTGTGCATAATTATAAAAATCCAGAGATTCTTGCAAAAGTATCAAAAGGAATTACTGGAATGAAGGGGATTGCTACAAGTACTCTTACAGAACAAGAAATATTGCAAAATC
>JAAXQB010000198.1 GCA_012329085.1 Methanosarcinales archaeon
TCCCTATATTATATCATGGTATTTTTAGAACAAAATTTCTTCAAAGCAGGCTGTCCCAAAACTCTATCAAATCAACAAATTTAAAATTTACACACAAAAATTACACATAAATTTTAATTTTCAAGCCGCTTATTCTCTTCGAGAGCTCGTTCGGAACGAACGAGCGTTAGTATGGTTGTTTACGATGTTTATAAAATTTAGTTCATCAGATATAGATAGAAGAGCTGCCGTTTTTCCATATTGGAATGATTTTAGTTTGATGCGTGATAGTTACTTTGATTTTCTTACACATTCTATAATTGTTTCTGTTGTTCCAAGATATTCTTGCCATGTTCGTTTAATCTTTCCATCAACAAGTCCGCGTTTTTAGGCGTACCAATAAGTATTACCTTTTAATTTTTTCTTTTCAGGAAATTCTCAAAGAGAATTTTCTTCTAAAAATTCCTTCTTTGAAGAAATTTTGTTCTAAAAATACCATGATATAATATAGGGACTATTCTTATATATGCTTTGTGATATATTTCAATAGCAATGTAGCCTAATTAGTGAATTGAATAGTTAGGGACTAAGGATTTAGATATGCAATGAAGTCGTAGGACACTGGTTTTTTAAAAAAATAATTGATTTTTTAATTATCTTTGAAAGTCAAGTTTAAATCATTAAAAATAATGATAGAAAATAAACTTTTTCAATTTATGAGTAACTGATATTATGAATTCTCCAACTAATGATGAAATTAGAAAATTATATCTAAAAGGAGAGGATGCAATTATTAAATATGTCTTAAATCTTTTTCAAATAATTAAAACATATCAGGATATGGTTGATAAAAATAGTACCAATAGTAGTAAGTCCCCTTAGAGTGATGGTTTTAAAAATTTACGGACAAAAAGTTTAAGGTCAAAAAGTAATAAAAGTAACAGTGGACAATTGGGGCATAAAGGAAAGACTTTAGAAAGAGTGGAAAATCCAGATCATATAAATGCGTATAGTGTTAAACAATGCAATAAATGTGATAAATCTTTTGAAACCAATGAAGTTATAAGCAAACGCTCATTCGTTCCGAATAAGCAAACGCTCATTCGTTCCGAATAAGCTATCAAAAACGACAAGTTTTCGATATTCCGATTCTTAAAATAGAAGTAACTGAACGAAGGGCAGAAATTAAAATTTGCGCGTACTGTGGTGCAAAAAATGTTGCTGAATTCCCATCTAATGTATCCTCTTATGTACAATATAGCAATAACATTAAATCAATGATGGTATATTTAAATAATCATCAATTCATTCCCTTGAATCGTGTAAGAGAATTTTTCAAAGATGTTTTTAATCATTCGGTCTCTAAATCTACTATACTCAAAGTAAATAAAGCATATGCAGAAAAAGTAAAACCTATCAATGATGCAATTAAAGAACAGTTAATAAAGTCGCATGTAGTTAACTTTGACAGCTTGTTTGGAACAAACACGCGATGAGACGGATTTAAAAGTAGGAGGTAAATTAAGCTGGATGCATATAGCTAGTACATTTAATTTGACACATTATGCAGTTCACCCATGTCGTGGCAAAGAAGCGATGGATTCGATAGGAATTTTACCTAATTTCAAAGGGGTTGATGTACACGATTAGGGGAGATTTTATTTTATATATGAAGATTTAAGCCACAGTCTTTGCAATGCTCATCATTTGCGTGAACTCAAATTCATTCATGAACAATACAATCAGGAATGGACAGAAAAAATAATTTGTTGTTTAATGGACAACACTCGTTCGTTCCAAATGAGCAAACGCTCATTTGTTCCAAATGAGCTATTAAAAATGAAGTGGATTTGGTCAGGCAAAATAATGATTGCCTTAATCCTGAAAAAATAAAAATGTATGAAATTCGATATAACAATATTATTGAAAATGAACTTAAAATAAATCCGCTTCCAATAAAAAATCAGGCAAACGAGGCAGAGTTAAACAATCTCTATCTAAAAATCTATTTGATAGATTAAAAGAACATATGCATGAAGTGTTGGCATTTATGTATAGCTTTAGTGTACCCTTTGATAAAATCCAAGCAGAACTAGATGTGCGTATGATGAAATTGAGACAAAAAATATCTGGCACTTTTAGAACTATTGTCGGAGCAGAGATATTTTGTGCCATCCGCAGTTATATCTCTACTTCACGGAAAAATGGTTTCTCTATTCTTGATGCAATTTATGCTGCAATTATTGAGACTCCGTTTGCACCTCAATTTGTCCAATTGGAATGATGGGGGGAGAGTAGTTACAATTATAGTTTAATTATTAAATTTTTAGGATAGGTGTTAAATTAAAAATAAAAAATACAAAAAAATCTACAAAATTTATAAATTCATTTTACTATTTTTGTCAAGGGTGCGAAATATGAAATACAAAGAATATTTGTATCCCTTTCAAAAAGTATGGTAAAGTATATATCTATATTGCCTAAATCATTTATTTAAATATACTTTTTATTTCAAAACAATATTAGTTGCCATTAGATATTGAGTGGCTGAAACTGAATATAATTTAGCATGCTCTCATTTGATTTATTTATCCTCTAATTTGAAGCGGATACGAATATTTGAATATATTAAAAACAGAAGTTAAAAATATTTCGATTGGTGGAATTACAACGAGTGGATTTAAAAAGAAAAGAGTGAAAAATATCGCTCGTTCGTTCCGAACGAGCTTATAAAAAAATCTATTTTCATTCATTATCGCTATCTATTAATAAAATTTTATTATATATTTTTATCCTATTTAAATATTGTGTAAAATTGATTGCATTATATTTTGTATTTTTCATTCATATCACATACCGCACAAAATATCTTAAAATATATTACAAAGTTTATGTGTATTTCTTAATTCAATTTTATGAATTCAGAGAAATTGAAAATTTCCCTCTGCATATAATAAACGCTCGTTCTCTTTAAGAACGAGCAAACGCTCGTTCGTTCCGAACGAACTTTACAAATTGCATACTAACGCTCGTTCGTTCCGAACGAGCTATAAAAAAAGCAATAGTATACGAGTTTATAATATAAATTATATTAACAAATCTTATTTGAACAATTAACTTTATTAACTTTGAGATTACTATACTATACATAAAATATAGGAAAACCGAAATAGGATATTACATGATTAAAATCTTAAAAATTAAAAATAAATTTCATCATATATTAAATGAATTAAAACATCATTCGCCATTTACAGCATTAAGTGTATTAGTTGCAATGATAATTCTTGGTATATTTAAGACTTTTTGGGTGCAAGATATTAATGATATGACAGATTTAAGAGATTGGTTTCATATTTTCCATCCATTGCACATTATACTTTCAGCAACTGCTACAACAGCAATGTTTTGGAGATATGAAAGAAAATTATTTAAATCAATAATTGTTGGATTAGTTGGATCATTAATGGTATGTGGAATAAGTGACTCCCTTCTTCCATTTATTGGAGGTTCGCTTTTGGGTGTGCAGATGGAACTCCATTGGTGTTTATTAGTACATCCTGAAACAGTAGTGCCTTTTGCAATATTTGGAGTGTGCATAGGAATTGTGGCAGAAGATTTAGTAAAAGATAAGACCATAACAATATTTTCACATAGTTTTCATGTATTGATAAGCACTATGGCAACACTTCTATTTCTTATATCATTTGGATTTACTGCATGGTTTTCAAACATACCTGCAGTATTTTTAATTACATTTATTGGAGTTGTTATCCCATGCTGTTTTAGTGATATCATTCTACCATTACTTGTAAATAAAGAAGTTGAACATCCTAATGATATAAATCCACTTGGGTGTCCGTCGGCATGTTGTTTTTCAAAAAAAGATTGATTTATTTTAACTATTTCCATCATTAATTTTATTGGATATAATAGTTCCATATATTTAATCACAATGATTATGTGCATATATAAAATATTTTAATTTATAGATGGAATGACATTATAATCACTCTAACTTCTGACTAAATTTGGTAAAACACTCCAATAAAACAAGGGCGTATTTATTAAATTTATTCAAAATCTTTTTTAAATAATACAATTACTAAATTAGAATATTAAATCTGCTTTTTAGGGAATGATTTTAATTAAACTTTTCTATCATATACAATCAAATAACGCTCATTCGTTCCGAACGAGCTATCAAAGATTTTCTTAAACTCATTCTGAAAAGTTTGAGTGTTTACGCTCATTCATTCTAAATGAACTATAAAATATTCATTTTCAAACGAATTAAAAAAAAATTTAATTTCTTTTCTCGGTTCAACTCCACAAAAATTAAAATGTGTTTAATTTATTAATTCATTGAAATAGAATTTACATATCATAAATTTCATGCATAAGAATGATACATTTATATAAGTGAATATTCATAAAGAATGCATCAATTTCATTGTGATATGGGCGATTCATCCATAATATTTTAAAAAGAAAATCAAATTTAAATAATTTTTAAATAAATTTTAATAAGCAATAAAGTTTGTAACAGACATTAATTTTAAATAAAAATTGCAAAAATGAAAAATTAATTTTTTTCTAAAAAGCATAACTTTTTGAACTATATCAAATGAAATTTAAAGGAGAAATATATGATCAGTGTAAATAACGAAACAAAGAAAATTATAGACTATATAATGCACAATTCTGAAAAATTAAATATTAAAATATCCAAATCTGAAAATGGTGCAACCATTATAGATTGTGGAATTGAAACAAAAGGTGGATTGGAAGCAGGCAAATTATTATCTGAAATATGCTTAGGCGGGCTTGGAAGTGTAAATTATACACAAATGAATTTTGGAGATTTCACAATTCCTGCATTAGATATTGTAGTTGATAATGCACCACTTGGATGCATGGCATCACAATATGCAGGATGGACAATAAGCGTTGGAAAATTCTTTGCATTAGGTTCTGGACCAGCAAGGGCATTATCTCTTGTAGAAAAAAAATTATTTGAAGAATTAGACTATGAAGACGATTCAAATGTTGCGATTATAGCACTCGAAACTGCAAAAGTGCCTGATGCAGAAGTAATTGAGTATATTGCAGAGAAATGTAATGTCAAAACTGAAAAATTGTTTGTTGTAGTTGCACCATGTGCAAGTATTGCAGGTTCAGTGCAAGTATCAGCACGATTAGTTGAAACTGGATTACATAAAATGCATGCATTAGGTTTTGATATAAATTCAGTTATTAGTGGATATGGATTGTGTCCGATCTCACCTGTTGCAAAAAATGATATGGCGGGTATGGGAAAAACAAATGATTGTTTACTCTATGGTGGAAAAACATGGTATTCAGTTGATTGCGAAGATTCAGAAATTGAAGAGATGATTAAAAAAGTTCCATCTAGTACTTCAAATGATTATGGCAAACCATTCATTGAAATTTTCAAAGCTGTAAATTATGATTTCTATAAAATAGATTCAATGTTATTTTCACCTGCTGAAATTACTATTAATAATGTGCGAACTGGAAAAAATTTCCATGCAGGATTCGTTAATGTAGAAGTGTTAAGGCAATCTCTTGGTGTGTAAAATAACAATTATTGTATGAATTGAATGTGTGGCTTTGGTAAATGATTTATTTTTCACATATTCTATGTTGAAAAATGAATCAAAAAACCATTGTTCGAAATATTCAATCAGGTGAATGGAAAGCAGTCTGGAAAGTAGATAGAACACTAAGTATTTTTGAGTGTTGTTTATTTTATATATTGTTTTGTATAACAGACTTGTTGCAAATTAAAGATTATGCCTATAAAAATTTTGATTTGCCTCTCTTTTTACCCTACCAATTATATACTTCTATGAATTTTTGATAGTTCATTTGGAACAAATGAGCGTTTAATTTTTAGGGTTTTTCAAAACCCTCCTATGTAAAAACTTTTATATCAGATAAATTATAATTATGGGGGTATGATATCTATTAAAAGGGCATTAA
>JAAXQB010000197.1 GCA_012329085.1 Methanosarcinales archaeon
AGCTATTGAATGTTATGATAAAGCATTGAATATAGATTCAAATTATACCGATGCGTGGTATAATAAAGGAATTGCACTTAGTAAATTAGAAAAATATTTTGAGGCAATTGAATGTTATGATAAAGAATTGAAAATAGATTCAAATTATACCGATGCATGGCATAATAAAGGAATTGCACTTAGTAAGTTAGAAAAACATTCAGAAGCTATTGAATGTTATGATAAAGCATTGAAAATAGATTTAAATTATAAATATGCATGGCATAATAAAGGAATTGTGCTTGATAAATTAAAAAAACATTCAAAAGCTATTGAATGTTATAATAAAGTATTGGAAATAGATCCAAAAAATATTGATGTATGTGATAATAAAGGATTTGCACTTAGTAAGTTAGAAAAATATTTTGAAGCTATTAAATATTATAATAAAATATTAAAAGAAAATTCAAACGATGTTTATGCATGGTATAATAAAGGAAATGCACTTAATAAATTAGAAAAGTATTTTGAAGCTATTGAATGTTATAATAAAGTATTGGAAATAGATTCAAAAAATACGGATGCATGGAATAATAAAGGATTTGCATTCAGAAAATTAAAAAAATATTTAGAAGCTATTGAGTGTCATAGTAAAGCATTAGAAATAGATTCAAATTATGAATATGCATGGTATAATAAAGGATTTGCACTTAGTAAGTTAGAAAAATATTCTGAAGCTATCGAGTGTCATAGTAAAGCATTAGAAATAAATTCAAATCATGGAAAAACAAAAAATAGTAAAAAAAAACCAAACATATCGTTAGATTTAAAAACAAAAACTTTTGCATTCAATGAATGGGTAAAAACAAAAATAGTAATTAAAAATAATGTGAACGGACTTGTTAAAAATTTAATAATAAAATTTCCTACTGAATATTTTAATATAAGGCAAATAAAACCAATAAACATCAATGGTAATTCTTCAAAAACAATTGAAATTTATTTAAAACCAAAATTAAAAAATGAAATACAATTAAGTATTTGGATAGAATATATGCACGATATTAAAAAATATACAAAATCATTTTTTTTTAAAATCCTTGTAGAAACAAAAGAATGTCAAATATCAAAAAAACAAATTCAGAACTTTTATGATTTCACACCAAAACAATTGTCTATGACTTTTTTACCACCTGAATTATCAGTAAACTACAAAAATATTGAACTAATTGGTCAAGGTGGATTTGCAAGAATTTTTAAAGTGACAAGAATAAACGATAATACACAAGTAGCAATAAAAATACCCAAATTCTTAGACTCAATAACAGGAAAATCCTTTATACGAGAATTGAGAAATTGGACTAAAATGGATCATCAAAATATATTAAAAGTTTATGATTATAATATACTACCCACTCCATATTTTGAAGTAGAATTATGCGACATAGATTTAAATGAATTCTTAAAGAATAAAAATATTTCTTTAAAAGACGCATCTTTTTTAATATTTAATATTGCAGAAGGATTAAAATATGCACATTCTTTAAAAATAATTCATAGGGACTTAAAACCACACAATATTTTATTGAAAAATGGAATGCCTAAAATCACAGATTGGGGATTATCGAAAGTAATATCACAATCTTCAACCACCATAAAAGAAGGATTTACTATATATTATGCATCACCAGAGCAACTTGATAAGAAATATGGTAAAATAGGAAGTTGGACAGATATTTGGCAATTAGGAGTGATTTTCTATCAATTGATAACTAATAAATTACCATTTGATGGAGATGGTGCTGTAGAAATTATAACTTCAATTACAAAAGGGGGACCAATTCCACCAAAAAAATTAAATTTAGATGTTGATGATAAGCTAAACAATATAATTCTAAAATGCATAAATAAAAAACCAGAAAATAGATACAATTCAATTCTACAATTGCAAAAAGACCTCGCAATTTATCTACAAATATCATTTAAAGAGGATTTAACTAAATCTATAACACAAAAAGATTTTTCAAGAAGTATATTTTACTGTGCGGATTTAATAAGCATATATTTAAAAGCAAATAACGGCGTGGACGCATATAAATATATTGGAGATTTAATAAATTACGCAAAAGGAGATATTAAAAATGATTTAAATAAATTGAAACAAGATGTGGAATATAGGGTGAAAAACGACATTCCTATATCTCATGAATTAGTAGAATCGGCAGGCGTAATACTTCATAAAGTTAAATTAGGTTTTGAATTCGATTAAAATTAAAATTAAAACAATAATAAATTTAAGGTGATAACATGTTAGATAAATTAAAAAATATATTTTCAAAAAATAAAAATCCATTGGATATGCCATTAAATAAGATAAACGAATCAAAAATAAAACTGGATATTCAAATTAAAAAATTAGAAGGCGAACTTTCAAAAATAGATAATCAAGTTACAGCATTATTTGAAAAAGCAAAAATATCTAAGAATAAGAGTGAGGAATTGACAATTGCCACAAAAATAAAAACTCTTAGTCAAAGAAAAAAACAATTACAAAACTCACATGCTTTAATAAATAAACAAGTAAGATTTGTAGATAATCTATGGGTATTAAAAGAAAATGAAGTAATTTTAAAATCCACTCCAATGTGGGATGTTCTAAAAGACATGTCTCCTGAAAACCTTGAAAAACATTTAATTGATATGAAAATAGATTCTGAAAATGTTGTTGAATCATTAAATAATTCCATAGATCTCACAACAAATATGTTAGGGGCGGCATCAGAAGAGTATGATGAAGGTATTGTTAATATCTTGGATACTATACATGCTGTTAAAGAAGGAGAGTTAGATATTGATGATGCAAAAAAAATAGTATCTACTGAAAAAAGCCAAGAAAAAGAAGATGATTTTGAAGAGGAATTGGATAAATTACTTGAAGAATAAGGTATAATTAGATTTATTATTTAGGAAGTGGTTAAGTGGAAATAGACTTATCTGGTGCTTTAATGGCACAATTTAAAAAAGCTAAAAAGGCGTATGAATTAGCAAAAGAAAAAAAGAATGAAACCATTGCAAGAAAAAAAGCATTGGAATGTGCTAAATTATTAAATCAAATAGCAAAATATGATAAGCATAAT
>JAAXQB010000177.1 GCA_012329085.1 Methanosarcinales archaeon
GATTAATTTTAAAGGGTAAATTATAGATAAATAATTACATGTCTTACATTCCAAATATACTTTTTGCAATACTACTATTTGTAGGAATTGGTTTTTTTGCTCGAAATGTAAAAAAAATCATTAGAAATATCAATTTAGGTAAAGATGTTAATCGTAGTGATAACCCATCAGAAAGATGGAAAAACATGATTAACATAGCTTTAGGTCAATCAAAAATGGTAAAGCGCCCAATTTCTGGCTTTCTTCATATAATTGTTTATGTAGGTTTTATAATTATAAACATTGAAGTTATAGAAATTATTATTGATGGTTTATTTGGTACACATCGTGTACTTTCATTTACAGGAGGTTTTTATAATTTTTTAATAGGGTCTTTTGAAATATTAGCCTTTTTAGTAATAATTTCCGTAATTATTTTTTGGATTAGAAGAGTAATTTTAAGAGTTCCAAGATTTTGGAATAAAGAAATGACAGCTTGGCCTAAGAATGACGCATTAAACATTTTATATTTTGAGATGGTATTAATGAGTTTGTTTTTAATAATGAATGCAGCCGATTACAGTTTACAACAAATAGGAGCAATCCATTATGCTCAAGTAGGAAGTTTCCCAATAAGTAGTTATATAGCAAATTGGTTACCACAAAGCGAAATAGTTTTATTTTACATAGAAAGAAGCGCATGGTGGTTACATATTATAGGAATTATAATCTTTTTAAATTACCTATACTACTCAAAACATTTACACATACTTTTAGCTTTTCCAAACACATATTACGCAAATTTGAATCCACAAGGTAAACTTGACAATTTACAAGCAGTTACCAATGAGGTTAAAATGATGTTAGATCCAGATGCTGATCCTTATGCCGCTCCTGCGGAAACAGATTCGGAAGAAATTCCAGAAAAATTTGGAGCAAGTGATATTACCGATTTAAACTGGGTACAATTGATGAATGCATATACTTGTACAGAATGTGGTAGATGTACTTCCGTTTGTCCTGCAAATATAACGGGTAAAGAACTATCACCAAGAGCAATCATGATGAAAACTCGTGATAGAGTAGAAGAAGTTGGAAGAATTATTGACAGCTCAAGTATAGAAGCGTTTAAAGAAAAAGGTGACGGAAAATCACTTTTAGATACCATAAGTAATGAAGAAATTTGGGCATGTACAAGCTGTAATGCCTGCGTTACCGAATGCCCTATAAATATTGACCCATTATCCATTATAATGGATTTAAGAAGATATTTAGTAATGGAACAATCATCAGCTCCACAAGAATTAAATTTGATGATGACTAATATTGAAAATAATGGAGCACCATGGCAATATAACCAAATGGATAGATTGAATTGGAAGGATGAAGAGTAATTAAAAAATTAAATAATTGAGTGATTGAATTTTTAGTTGAATATTTTATAAATTGTAGAATATTTTATTTATCAATCTTTAAATCATTCAATTAAAAACAAACAAAATATGAAAGTACCAACAATGGCTGAAATGATAGCAGAAGGTAAAACTCCTGAAGTTTTATTTTGGGTTGGTTGTGCAGGAAGTTTTGACGATAGAGCAAAAAAAATAACTAGAGCATTTGTTAAAATTTTAAACAAGGCAAATGTTAATTTTGCCGTTTTAGGAACAGAAGAAAGTTGTAGTGGTGATCATGCTAAAAGAGCTGGAAATGAATTTTTATTTCAAATGCAAGCAATAACAAATATTGAGGTTTTAAATGCATACGAAATAAAAAAAATAGTAGCAACAAGTCCACATAGTTACAATACATTAAAAAATGAATACCCTGAATTAGGTGGTAAATATGAATTAATTCATCATACAGAATTTATCAAAGAATTGATAGATGATGGAAGATTAACAATTGATAAAAAGAAATATGGAGGTAAAAAAATTACTTTTCATGACCCTTGCTATTTAGGTAGAGCAAATAATGTATACGATGCTCCAAGAGAGTTGATTAAAGAATTAGGTGTAGATCTTGTAGAGATGAAACGAAACAAATCTAACGCTTTATGCTGTGGTGCTGGAGGAGCTCAAATGTTTAAAGAAGCTGAAAAAGGCGATAAAGAGATTTTTGTACAACGCACAGAAGAAGCTCTAGAAGTTAAACCTAATATTATTGCAACAGGTTGTCCGTTTTGTAATACAATGATGACTGATGGAGTTAAAAATAAAGAAAAAGAAGCAGAAATTGAAGTATTAGATATAGCCGAACTAATAGCTAACGCAAATGATTTATAAAATTACAAAATAGTAATATGCCTTTTGTTAAAGATAAAAATTTAGTAAATATTTACGAAGAAGTTGAAAAAGCTAATGAAACCATTGGTAATTTATCAACGGCTTTAGAACAAGAAGAAGAAAGTAATTCCTTACTTAAAAAACATCGAATAATATTAGGTGTTTTTAGTTTGATATTGTTAACTCTATTTTTATGGTCTTTTTTGCCAAAATCAAAGCAATATAAAGAAGAGTATTTAATTAAAAACAATTTAAGCATAATAGATACAGATTCTTTACATAAACTGCAAAGAAAAGCCAAGCAAGCCTTTATTGTTGATTCTTTAAATGTAACTACTGCAGAAATGAGTATTGTTTATAGTGTGCAAATAGGAGCTTACGCTAACTTTAGCTCTAATTTGATTTCAGAAGATTTGGCGCATTTAGAAGAATTTGAAGATGCAGGATATAATAAATTTGCCATAGGTAAATTTACAACTTATAAAGATGCAGTTCTACTTCGTGACGATTTGAAACGATTGGGTTTTACAGATTCTTTTATCATAGCAAAATCGTATGGTATAATGGTTAATATGAGTGAAGCCCTTGAGTTAAGTGGTGAAAAATGGATTAGAGGAGATGCCAATTAAAACTTAAACAACTTATTTTGCCTTCAATTAAATCATGGCTAAAAGCCGCTCGTTTGCGTACTTTACCTCTTTCCCTTTCGGGGATTATCTTAGGTTCGTTTTTGGCATATTCTAATGGTTTTTTCAATTTTTCAATTTTACTTTTAGCAATATTAACAACCGTTGGATTTCAAGTAATATCCAATTTTGCAAATGATTACGGAGATGGCGTAAAAGGTACAGATAATGA
>JAAXQB010000331.1 GCA_012329085.1 Methanosarcinales archaeon
ATACTGCTTGTATCTTGTTGCCGATTGGATTGGGGGTTGGGTTTTTTGCAGAGGGTATTGTGACGATGGTATTTGGGCAAGGGTTTGTTTATGCTGTCTTGCCATTGCAGATATTGATTGTAGGGGCGGTAATTTTTGGAATTGCTTGTAAATCAATCGGGGGGTCTTTATCTAGTATAAATCGTCTTGATTTAACTTTAAAAGTTACTAGTTTAGGTGCAATAATAAATATTATATTGAATATATTACTCATTCCTTATTTGGGCATTTTTGGGGCGGCAATAGCTACAACAGTATCTTTGATATTAATGTCTTTCATTTTTGTTAGATTAACTATTAAAGTATTGTTGATAAAGATACATTTCAAATGGTTTGCTCAAATCATAGGAATTGCAATCATTGCTATATTTTTTTTCGTTATAGGAAATGAATTTATTAACACATATGTGCTTGGATTTAGTATTTTAATTATATATATAGTTTTAATATTTAATTTTTTTCTAATGAATGAAGATAAATCACCCCCTTAAATCATTGATTTATTCATTAAAAATAAGGTAAATTCTATATTATTTTAAATAATATTATGTTATCACCTTGGTTAGATTTATTTATCAATATATTATAAAAAAAATACATTATTAATAAGGACACAAATTTCATATTCAACAAAATTAACCACATTCGTGAAATTTATAATAAAAACTGTTTTAAAAACGCTAAATTAATATAAATATTTTAATAAATAGTTTTTATAATATATATATGCATATATTTAAATATTTTAAATTTTGATAAAAAAATAAGAGGCGTTTTTAAAACAATTAAATGCAATTTGTTAAATTGATTTTATTCAACTTATGGCTCTTTATATGATTTAATGATGTCAGCATATGTGTTTTTTAGATTTGCTACTTGAATTTCTTCATTAAAGTTTTTTTCAATATGTGCCCTCGCATTTTTTCCAAATTTTATACATAAATCTGGTTTCTCAATTAGTTCTATCATCTTTGCAGCGAGTGCATCAGTATCTTTTTGATTCACTACGAAACCCGTAACATTATCAATAACAAGTTCAGAATTTGCATCAACATCTGTTGTAATGCACGGCATCCCTGTCGCTTGTACTTCCATTAAAACAGTAGGCGTTCCTCCATAATCCCCTTCCACATCAACACTTGGCAATACGAATATATCATTTGAATGGAATTCTTTTAACACACATTCTCGTGGATTTGGAAATTCGTAATTGTTAATAAATTCAATCTTATCTTCTAATTGCATAGACTTTACTTCTTTCTTTAATTTGTTTTCAAGTGGTCCTCTGCCAACAATTCTTAATTCAATATTGGGGTATTCTTTAATTATATTGGAAAAAGCTTTTATTCCATAAATAATTCCTTTTTTTTCAACAAAATGGGATAAAATCAAAAAAGTCGTCTTTTGACCTCGTATTCGTTCTTTATATTGAAATTGCTTCTTACAATCAACACCTAATCTATGCACCTTTATTTTATTCTCTGGGCATCCTTTTTTTAAAAGTCTTTGTGCCATGTCATGACTTAACACCAAAAAAAGATCCCCTTCTGTAAATAATTTATTAGCTCGGCTTGTATCATATAAATATGGAGTTTCGATGTCGAAACCATAAAAAGATGTTATTAAAGGAACATTGAGTTTTGTTTTTAACCAGAGTGATTCATAACCATCGGTGCCAAAATGAGCATGAATTAAAGCAATATTATGGATGTGAGCTTTTAGATGCTTAATAATAAACGCTCCTTTAAATCGATCACAGAGCGGTCTAAATAAATCCATACGAGGTATAAAGGGAATTGGAATATATCTCGTATAAAAGACAGGTGATTTTACTGCTTGCTGATCTAAATTGGTAGTATCATATAAAATCTGTTTTTTTTTATTTCTGAATGGAATGTTAATGGGTGTTGGTGATGTGACTATATTTTTTACCCCAATTTTTGTTAATTGTTTAATTTGATTAAATGTAAATATTCCTGCTGAAGGGTTATATTTGCTAGGGTATAAATGTGCCATATGGAGAATTGTATTCATATATCATTTCCTCTTACCACTACAATTTTTTCACATGCGTTTTTTTTTCCAAATATATATCTTGGTCTCCATTCAAATTCAAAATCATTTATTGCATTATCAATTTTATTTATATATACCCCCTCCAACACACGCCACACTGCATGAGTACACTTTGAATTTAACATTGCATCGCACTTCATATCTGGCACCTTTGCCACCCCATATCCTTTAGCAATCGCAATCGATTTTTTCCTGAATATCTTTGATGGCAAAACCGCTATAAATGTATGGAAATTAACAAACCATGAAAAAGTTGTTCCATTTGTCCATAAAATACCTTTAATCATGTCAATTATAGTTTTTAAAATATCTTTTAGTTGTTTTAATCTCAATACAAAATCTGCAACCATTACATAAAAATACTTTTGAATAAATTTTATATCATGTTCGGTAAAAATTTTTTCAATGTTTTCTATAAATGATACCTTTAATTTTTTATTCATATATTTCATTTCTTATATTTTTTCACAATAAATCAAGCTTCTTTTCATTATTCTGCATGCAATATATTTCTCGCATCTATTTATTTTTTATAGAGTTAAATTAGTAAGCATTATTAACAAATAATACTTTATATCTGATATCAATATTTTGATTCAAAGTACCTTTTATTGCAGTTATTATTGGATCCTCCTTATTAAAAGCTGGTATTGTAATTGTAAAAATTATTTTTTCACATCATCTTTAAATATTTCTTAAACATTTCATAAACATAATCCAAATGTTCTTTTCCTAATGCAGGATAGAGTCCAACCCATAATGTGTCATTCATTACAATATCAGTATTATCTAAATCTCCAACTTGCCTATATTTAATATCATAATCAACAAAATACGGCTGTTTTGTTAAATTTCCACCAAATAACAATCTTGTCCCAATACCATTCTCATTTAGATACTGCATAAATTTAGTTCTATTTATTTTACTATTTTTTTTTATAGTAAGTAAAAATCCAAACCATGATGGTTCTGAATTTTCAGTAGCTTTTGGAAGAATAAAACAATGTTCAAATTCTTTTAATTTATTATATAAATATTCAAAATTTTCTTTTCTTTTTTTAGTAAATAATTCTAATTTATCCATTTGTGCAGCACCAATCGATGCTTGTAAATCAGTCATTTTTAAATTATATCCAATTTCAGAATAAATATATTTATGATCATATCCATATGGCAATTCTCCTAATTGCCAATTAAATCTTCTTCCACAAGTATCATCTTTTCCTGTTGAGCAATAACAATCTCGCCCCCAATCTCTTATTGAAAGAGCTATTTGATACAATTGTGAATTGTTTGTTAAAACTGCCCCTCCTTCGGCTGTTGTAATATGATGTGCTGGATAAAAACTCAAGGTTGATAAATCTCCAAATGTTCCTGTATATTTTCCATCATATTTTGAACCCAATGCATCACAATTATCTTCAATAAGCCATAAATTGTGTTCTTCGCAAATTTTTTTAATTGCTTTAATATTAAATGGATTTCCCAAAGTATGTGCAATAAATATTGCCTTAGTTTTTTGAGATATTGCCTCTTTTATACCATTTACTTTTACATCATAAGTTCCTATTTCAACATCTACAAAAACAGGAATTGCACCAATTTCAATAATTGGATTAACAGTTGTTGGAAATCCAGCTGCAACTGTAATTATTTCATCACCTCTTTTAATACGCCGATCCCTCAATTTTATCGATGTTAATGTTTTAAGTGCTATGAGATTTGCAGAAGAACCTGAATTTACAGATAAAACACAATCGATATTTAAAAAAAATTTTAATTTTTCTTCAAATAGAAGACTCCATTTACTTTCTGTCCACCATCCTTCTAATGAAGCTTCGACTAAATTTTGCAATTCTTTTTCATCATAAACTTTCCCAGAAACTGGGACTTTATTTGCAGGCAGTTTTTTATTGGTTTCATTATGATATTTTTTTACCAATTCCAATATTTCATTTTTTATCTTTTCTGACATTTTCCCACTTATTTAAGAATAAGTTTATTTGATTATTTGTAAAAGATACAATATTTTCATTATTTCCATCATTATAATATTTTTTATACCATTCAAAAGTCCACTCCATAGTTTCATCAATATTTAACAATGGTTTCCATCCTATATACACTTTAGCTTTTGTTGCATCTAATTTTAATGTCTTCATTTCATGCTTACTGTCATCCTTTTTTACAAAATACTTTCCAGTTTCAAGTATCGAAATTCCCCTTTTTACCAATTCTTCAACTGTTATGAAGTTTTCCTCATCAGGTGCAAAATTCCAAGCACCTACAAATTCTTTTTTTCCATCATAGAGTTTTTGTGCCAATAATAAATAACCCAATAAAGGCTCTAAAACATGCTGCCAAGGTCTTATGCTTTCAGGATTTCTTAAAACTACTGTTTCATTTCCTTCAAATATTGCTTTTATTATATCGGAAACCAGTCTATTTTTTGACCAATCTCCTCCACCTATTACATTTCCAGCTCTTACTGATGCTATTAAAGTATTATGGGATTCTAAATAATTATCTACATTAAAAAATGATCTTATATACGACTTAACTACTAATTCAGCACATGCTTTTGATGTGCTATATGGGTCGTATCCTCCAAGTTCATCATTTTCTCGATATGCCCAAATCCATTCTTTATTTTCATAAACTTTGTCAGTAGTTATTATTACTGCCGATTTAACACAATTAGTTTCTTTAATAGCTTGAAGAACATTTGCAGTTCCAATCACATTTGTTTTGTATGTAAATAGTGGGTCATCATAACTATCTCTAACCAATGGTTGGGCGGCAAGATGAAAAACAATTTCCGGTTTTTCTATTTCAATAATCTTTTTAAGTTCATTGTAGTCATTCACATCTTTAAAATGGTTGCTTATATTATCTCTTAGATTTAAAATATCGAATAAATTTGTATTTGTATTTGGTTCCAATGAATATCCTATAATATCCGTTCCAAAATTCAATAGTAATTGTGTTAGCCAACTTCCTTTAAATCCAGTATGACCTGTAACTAAGATTTTTTTTCCTTTGAAAAAATTACACAATGAATTGTCTGTATTATCATTCATCATTTTTTACCAATATCTGTTTTATAATATTGTATTGTTTTTCTTAAACCCTCTTTCAACGAAAATTTATTGTGCCATCCTAATCCCTTTAAATATTCAAGATTTGAGTTAGAATTCATAATTTCATTTTCTCGATAGGGAATTGCACCAAAATTTAATTTTATATCTGAATTGCATAAATTTTTTATTGTTTTAACTAAATCCTTTATTTTAATACATTCTCCTGTCCCAACTTCAATATCATAAAATTTTTTATCAAAATTATTTATTTTAGATATCACAGTTGCATATAGGTTAGCCACATCTTCAATATATATAAAATCTCTTTTCTGTTCTCCTTTTGTTAGATCTATCTTTTCTTTATTATTTAATATTTTTTCAATTATAAAAGGAATAAATTTTGTATCATCATCTTTTGGACCATATATATGTTCCAACTTCATATTTATAAATCTTAATTTATATTTATTACTTATTCTTCTGCTATATTCTAAAAATTGCTTTTTTGATAACACATAATAATTTAAATTTTTAGGTAAGATGGTATCAGTATTAAAAAATGTGTCAGTATTAAAAAATGTGTCAATATTGCATTGTGTGCATAATTCCAATAATTTTAATGGAAACATTAAATTTGTTTCTACTATTTCATTGATTTTTTCATTTTTTCTACCATATGTCGTAGCAGTATGCATTACTGCATCTATATTATTTTCTTCAAATGGCTTTTTTAATTCAACTTTATCAATATCATAATATTTAATATCTTTTAAAAGATGTTTAATTTTTGATATGCTAGAAAAACTACGCTTTAAAATAATAACTTCATTTCCTTCTTTTATTAATTCTTCTAATAAATGACTTCCTAAGAACCCAGTAGCTCCAGTTAGCAATATTGTTTTAGACATTATTTTATTTCATTCCTCCCATATTTTCCATAATGCATTATCTGAATTCCACATGTCTTCTAAATCCATCTTATCTTTCAACTTATCCATAGGTTTCCAGAATCCATAGTGGAAATATGCCATTAATTCATTATCTTTTGATAATTTTTCAAGTGGTTCTTTTTCCCATGATGTGAAATCATCTTTTATATAATTAATTGCTTCTGGTTCCAATATAAAAAATCCACCATTTATCCAATTATCTTTATTATCCATTTTTTCAGCAAAACTTGCAACTTTATTATTTTCCAATTTTAATGCACCAAATCTTCCTTCTGGTTGTGTTGCAGTAACTGTTGCTAACTTGCCATGACTTTTATGAAATTCAACAAGATCTTTTATATTAACATTTCCAACTCCATCACCATAAGTTAGCATGAATGTTTCATTATCTAAGTATTTAGCAACTCTTTTAACTCTACCCCCAGTCATTGTATTAAATCCAGTATCTACAAGGGTAACTTTCCAAGGTTCAGAATAGTTATTGTGTAAGTCTATACTGTTATTTTTAATATCTATTGTCATATCACTATTATGTAAAAAATAATTAGCAAAATATTCTTTTATCACATATCCTTTATATCCAAGACATATTATAAAATCATTAAATCCATAGGAAGAATATATTTTCATAATATGCCATAAAATTGGTTTTCCTCCAATTTCTACCATTGGTTTTGGTATGTTTTGAGTTTCTTCTGCTAATCTTGTTCCAAGTCCGCCTGCGAGAATTACTACTTTCATGATTTCACATTAATTATATCTTATTTTTTTTAAGTAAAATTTTTTATTTATAATTATTTTATTTATATTTTAAAATATCTATAAAATTATCCATTTATTTATACTCTTGATTATTTTTCGTATTCGCTTAAAAACCAATTGCTTTAATCATTGATTCTTTTATTTATTCGCTATTACAAAATGGATAGTTTGCAATCATTTATCAATTATTTTCATAATCATATGTTTAAATATTCTTTGATATTAAAAACTTGTGCTATTTATCATCAACATATACATCAAGATTATGCTTTTTTGAAAATGCATCAACAAGACTATTTTTATCAAGATGTATAATGTTATAATCACTAAATAGTTCCATATTTTTAAATAGAAAATGATGTTCCCAAAGTAAATTGCCCAAGCCTTTACCCGCATTTGGAGTGACTCTGCGGTTCACTCCATCATCATCATAGTGCTTATCTATATAATAAATGTTATTATTTTCGTCAACACAAATACTCTTAAAATAATCACTATCAAAACCACAAATATATATGGTGTCATAGCCAAGATAACAGGCAATCGCCAATGATTTATATGCAGTCATTGACACATATCCTCTGGGTTTTGTAGGATCAATATTTCCTATAAATCGATTCTCAAAGTCATTAAAAATATATTGATGCTTAATCTTACATAAATTAAAAAATTGTGCTGGAATAAATACCGGAATGTTTAATTTATCAAGACTGTCAATTTGCTTTTTATTCATACTTGTATAATCAGATGGAATTGCATTTTTAGAAATATTGAAACTTAAGGGGTCACTAAGCACATAATAATTTGGAACAACTGTTTTAGCCATATCAGAAAGAATATATGAGTTAACACAGATTACATCGAAACCATACTTTTGATATTTTTCTATTTTCTTAAGATCTAATAAATTTATAGAGGGGCCATTTGCAAAAACAAAACAA
>JAAXQB010000089.1 GCA_012329085.1 Methanosarcinales archaeon
AGATAGAGAAAAATGTTTAGAACACCCTCCCCTGGCCCCTCCCATCAAGGGAGGGGAAAATACCCACTTAAACTAGCGAGGAACCTTAAATCTCGACACTACACGAAAGTTACTCAGAAGATGGCGGCATGAGAAGCGAAAAATCTAACGGTGGATATGGTGGGCAGTGGGAGAATCGAACTCCCGACACGAGGCTTTTCAGGCCTCTGCTCTACCGACTGAGCTAACTGCCCGTTGTAATTAACCATAAAATTTTATGGTCTTGAAAGTCAAGCCGCCATATTTTATCGCCTTGCCTGCTTTTTGGACACTTACCGAGAATTGCTGGGTGTGGCAGGTCTGAATTGATCGTTACGGCCTGTCTATGCTATTGTAAGGGTAAGTCTTTGAAGAAAAATGGGGTCAGACAGACCCCACGACTCGTTACAGATAGAGGTCACTATGGTTAAAAATGACAGATGGATTAAAGAGATGGCTAAAAAGGGGATGATAGAGCCCTTTAATGAGAACCAGAAAAGGGAAGGGGTTATTTCATACGGAGTCAGCTCTTACGGGTATGACATGAGGATTGGAGAGGAATTCAAGATATTTACTAATATAAATAGTACCGTCGTTGACCCTAAGAAATTTGACCAGAAGAGCTTTGTCAATTACGGTGGAAATGTATGCATTATACCTCCGAATTCCTTCGCACTCGCAAGCTCGGAGGAATATTTCAGGATCCCGCGAGATGTCATGGTAATTTGCCTGGGCAAATCGACATATGCGAGATGTGGCATAGTGGTAAATGTTACTCCACTGGAGCCCGAGTGGGAAGGGCATGTAACTATCGAGATCTCAAATACAACGCCCTTGCCTGCAAAGATATACGCTCATGAAGGAATAGCCCAGTTGATATTTTTAGAGGCAGCAGAGATATGCGAAATATCTTATAAAGACAAGGCTGGCAAATATCAGTCGCAGCGTGGAATAACCCTTCCACGGTTATAATATGAGCTGGGAAAAAAGACTTATGGTTGCCCTCGATATACCAGATGCATCCCGTGCCCTCGATATCGTAGAAAAACTCAATGGACATGCGGAGATTTTCAAGATAGGTCTCGAGCTCTTTTCCTCGGTCGGCCCTCAGATAGTCGAGGCCATTCAAAGAAAGGGCAAGAAGGTCTTTCTGGACCTGAAATTTCATGATATCCCAAACACTGCCTCCAATGCATCAGCAGTAGCAGCAAGGCTTGGTGTCTTCATGTTCAATGTCCATACATTCGGCGGATTCGAGATGATGAAGAGGTGCAGTGATTCAGCCTCAGAGACAAGCATTAAGGAAGGTCTTCAGAGACCAAAGATTGTAGGAGTTACCGTGCTTACAAGCTTAACAATTAAGGAGCTAAAGGGCGAAATTGGGATTCATCGTGATGTTAAAGATCAGGTGAGGCATCTTGCATCTATGGCCCAAAAGGCCGGGCTTGATGGCGTGGTTGCATCTGCGCATGAGGTCTCGGAGATAAAACGGCTCTGCGGGAATAATTTTCTTACCGTCGTGCCTGGCATCAGGTCGTCATGTTTTCCCACCGATGACCAGAAAAGGCGAGCAACCATCTCAGAGACATTAAGGGAAGGGGCAGATTATATCGTAATGGGCAGAAGCTTACTAAAGCAGGAAGACCCTGTCAGGGCGATTGAGCTTATTTCGGATGAACTTAAATCTGAGCAAAAAGGACTTTTTAAGTGCAACTGAGTCTGGCATCCATCCTCTTTATGTAGAGATTCCTTACTCTGAACCCCCTGCTATTTATGAGTCATTGGGGTGTCAGCCTGACTCAATCCTCCTTGAGAGCGTAAAGGGATCTCACAAAACGGCCAGGTACTCCTTTATTGCCTTTGATCCTTATCTTGTCTTTACGGTCATCGATGGCGAGATAAATATAAGAGCGAAAAAAATAGTAGAAAGACAGAAAGACAAAAAGTGGACAGAAGGCGAAGGCATTCTGCCTTCTACCGTATCTTTTGGGCATCCTCTAAGGAAGCTGGAGGAACTCGTAACAAATTATCCTCAGAAATCCGATCCCAAACTTCCACCATTTCAGGGTGGCGCCGTAGGGTTATTAAGTTACGGCTTTGCCAGATACATCGAGAATATTCCGAAGAATGCATTTAACGATATCCGCATTCCAGATGCCCATTTCTTAATAGTCGATAAGGTTATCGCATTTGACCATCTGCTGAACAGGGCCTGGTTAATCATCGCACCAGGGATAAGACCATGGATAAGCGATGCAGAAGCAGATCCCCTGAATATCATAAATATGGACTGGAGTGATGCTTACGAGAAGGCAGGAGAAGAGCTGCAGACTATAAGCTATAGGTTACAGGCCAAAAAGCAGTCCCGGGGATTAAACCTGCCACTTACACCGTTTTCTTCATCACTGCGGTATGAGATGTCTAAAGGCGAATATATAGATATTGTCAGGAGGGCAAAGGAGTATATCGCCGCTGGGGATATACTTCAGGCAAATCTATCGCAGAGGATATCGCAATATATCGGCAATGAAGATCCCTGGGGAATTTATAAAGTGCTTAGAGGCATCAATCCTTCACCTTTTGCAGCATATGCCAATTTCGGCGACTATCAAATTGTTAGTTCTTCCCCGGAAAGACTTATAAGGGTAAAAGATAATGTCATCGAGACGAGGCCTATTGCAGGAACAAGGCCGAGGGGCAGGAATTCCAGCGAAGATGAACTGATGAGGGCAGAGCTGCTGCTTAATGAAAAAGAGAGGGCAGAACATATAATGCTTGTTGATTTAGAAAGGAATGACATTGGGAGGGTTTCTGAGTATGGCACTGTGGTTGTGGATGAGCTGATGATTACAGAAGAATATTCCCATGTTATTCATATAATCTCAAACATCAAAGGTATCCTTGCTAGGGAAAAGACTTGTTTTGACGCCATTAAGGCAATATTCCCTGGAGGAACGATAACTGGCGCTCCTAAGATTAGATGCATGGAGATAATCGATGAGCTTGAACCCATATCGAGGGGACCTTATACGGGTGCACTCGGATATATAGGCTTTTCAGGCAATATGGATTTCAATATTATCATCAGGACATTTGTTATAAAGGGCGGACTTGCTTATGTGCAGGCAGGTGCAGGAATAGTTGCTGATTCAGATCCTGAGAGGGAATACCATGAAACCTTAAAAAAGGCAGAGGCATTAATAAAGACGATAGAGGTAATGAGGGGTGGATCAGGTGAAGCTTGACAAGGAAATTAGAGGTTGCATATAATTCTATACTAATGAGATGAGATTTTCTTAATGAGGTGGATGAGGGAGGATGAAATATGCAGATTACAGCGGTGGTAGATGAGCAGAAGTGTATAAGTTGCATTGGTTGTAAGCTCTGCGTATGGGCTTGCCCTGATCCAAATACCATCAGGTATATAAAAGCCAAAAAAAAGATCGTTATAGATCCTCAGCGATGTAAAGGATGCGGATTGTGTGAGGCAGTCTGCCCGGTGAAATACATTGCCTTGAGAATGCAGGAAAGGGAATTAGGGGTTTAAGGGTTTAAGGGTTCAAGGCTGTTAACCGTGAACCGTGAACTGTGAACCTAATAAAAGTTGTTAACCGTGAACTGTGAACCTGAGTAGTTACACTGGTTTTTAGCATTGCGGGCGAAAAGAAACCTGCATCTGCTTTCAGCACACAAAAGGGCATAAAAATGTCATTGCGAGCCCGAAGGGCGTGGCAATCCCGCCAGGATTGCTTCACTTCGTTCGCAATGACAAGCAAAGAGC
>JAAXQB010000202.1 GCA_012329085.1 Methanosarcinales archaeon
ATTTAAACCTATTCGTTTGAATGAGCTTTCCAAATAAGCAAACGCTCATTCGTTCGAAAATCAAAGATTTTCTCATACGCTCATTCGTTCGAAAATCAAGGATTTTCTCATACGCTCATTCGTTCCGAATGAGCTTTCCGAATGAGCTATTGAAAATTTCTCCCAGCACATAACATTATAAGTTATATACTACAAGAAAAATAAAAAAAAGCGTCCTGGCCAAGATTCGAACTCGAGTCTAAGGCTCCGCAAGCCCCAAGGATATCCACTACCCTACCAGGACAGAAAAAGTTTTAAAGATTAGTATTCAATGGTTTTATGTGCTATAAAGTTTATCATTTTAATCAAGTATGACTATAATTTCAAAAGACCATCCAAGATATATATCTCTTGTAACTCGAAATAAAATAATAGATGGTGTAAATATTGGCATAACAAGTATGCATGGTTTGATAGCACAAGGAAGGGGGGAAGCATTTGATTATTTAATTGGAGAACATACCACAGAATCTGCAATGCATGCACAAAGATGTGCAATTGCATATATTCTCCTTGCAAAAAATCCAATAATATCAGTAAATGGAAATGCTGCGGCACTTGTTCCAAAAGATATTGCAGACCTTTCAAATATTACAGGTGCAATCATTGAAATTAATCTTTTTCATAGAAGCGAGGAACGAATTGAAAAAATAATTAAACACTTAAAATTGTATGGTGCAAAGAGAGTTATTGGAAATAAAGGAGATGCAATAATTCCTTTAAAACACGATAGGGGCATTATAGAAAAAGAAGGAATTAAAATAGCAGATGTTGTACTTGTGCCATTGGAAGATGGGGATAGGTGTGAAATGCTAATAAAACTTGGAAAAAAAGTAATTACAATCGATTTAAATCCAATGTCTCGAACTGCTCAAGCATCAACAGTTTCAATCATAAATAATATAACTCGTGCAATTCCAGACATGGTGCAAATCGCAAAAGAGTTAAAGCATAAAGAAAAAAATGAATTAATGGAAATTATCAATTCATATGGCAATAATATAATTCTTTCTTGTGCAATAGATGAAATTTATAAAAATTTGAATGAACAAAAGAAATAAATTTTATATCGCATATACTTTTATAATTTATGTGCAACAAAAAATTAAAATTTTATCTAACTCATCCGAAAACAAAAGTCTTTCAAAAAAAGAATTTTGTTTTCGAACAAATGTGCGTAAACACTCATTCGTTCCGAATGAGTTTAAAAAAACCAAAGGTTTTTGATAGCATATAGAAATTATACTTTATATACAATGACAATATTTAAATTATGAATCAAGATAACTTTTACAAACAACTTTTAAAACATCCCAAAGATTTTAAAAATATCCTTGAAACTTCTGATGGTGATTGGTCAGTAAAAGGATTTATTGATATTGCAAAAAATGTTTATACAATTTCTGTTGATACAAAAGTCATTTCAAAAATTATTGAATTGATGCTGTTTCCAATTTTAGAAAAGTTTGCAAAAGAAAATGACTACAAAATGGTGTTTGCAACAGAATAAAATCATTACCCTGATGTATCTTTTATTACAAAAACAGGAGAAAAAATCGCACTCGATTTAAAAAGTACATATCGTAAAAACAATGAAACTGTTTCAGGTTTCACACTTGGTGCTTTTACTGGATATTTTAGAAATAGAGATTGGAATAAAAATATTACTTTTCCATATGATGAATATTCAAAACACTATATTTTTGGAGTGATTTATACAAGACAAGAAATGGAAATTGATGAAAGAAATATTTATACGATTGATGATTTGGAAGAAATATTATCAATTGTGAAAGATTTTGAATTTATTGTGCAAGAAAAATATCGTATTGCAAAAGATCGTCCGGGAAGTGGAAATACAAAAAATATTGGATTCTGTGTAAAAATCGAAGAATTAAAAAATGGCATAGGTCTTTTTACTGAATACGGAATTAAAATTTTCGATAGCTCATTCAGAATGAATGAGCGTTTGAAAAAATCTTTGATTTTTGATGATTTTTGGATGCACTACATGACAAAAGAAATGGCAAAAAATGGCGGTCTTGTAGAACCTCCGTATAACAATCTTACAACTTATTTAAATTATAGAAATACTAAAAACTTATGACAATATCGTTTATAAGACCAATTAGAAAAAAACAAACAACTCTTTTCGAGTTAGAATCAAATAATATAACTGGTATTTTTCCAACAACTCGTTATCAGGGAAGTAAAAATAAAATTATTGATTGGATTTAATATTGTACAAAAGATTTGGAATTTGAAACTATACTTGATGCTTTTGGTGGAACTGGAAGTGTAAGTTATATGTTTAAAAAACAAGGGAAACAAGTTTTTTACAATGATTATTTACAATTTAATACTATGATTGGGCAGGCATTGATAGAAAATAATGGTGTATTGTTGAAAGATGGGGATTTAGATTTTTTAGTTACAAAACAATCAAGTATCAAATATCCAACATTTTTTTTTGATAATTTTCACGAAATTTATTTTACCAATGAAGAAAATGAATGGCTTGATTTAATTGTCACAAATATCCATCATTTAAAAGATAAATATAAAAAGGCTCTTGCTTTTTTTGCTCTTTTTCAAGCATGTATTATTAAACGACCCTTTAATTTGTTTCATAGAAAAAATTTATATATTCGTATGGCAAAAGTGAAAAGAAGTTTTGGAAATAAAAAAACTTGGGACACTCCATTTGAAAAACATTTCTTGAAGTTTGTAAAACAAGGAAATGATGCTGTTTTTAATAACGGTAAACAAAATTTATCTTTTAATGAGGATATTATGAAGTGGAATTTTAGCACACCTGATTTGATTTATATTGACACTCCGTATATTTCTAAAACTGGAGTTGGTGTGAATTATTTTGATTTTTATCATTTTTTAGAGGGACTTGTAAAATATGAAAAATGGGGAGGTATTATTGATGAAACCACGAAACATAAAAAAATTAGAAATGGAAAAAATGAGTGGTGTAAAAAAGGAGAAATTTATGGTGCATTTGAAAAATTATTTACTAAATTCAAATATTCGAAATTAGTTATTTCGTATCGTGATAATGGAATTCCTACAATAGATGAATTAGTTGAAATTTTAGAAAAATTGGGTAAAAAAGTAGAAATAAAAAAAATAGATTATAAATATGTTTTAAGCAATACAAGCTCAAAAGAGGTTTTAATTATTGCAGTTTAATTTTTTCTTATTGCGCATAATTTATAAATTATGAACTTAGAGAAAAAATTTAACAACTCATTTAGAACGAATGGGCGTCATTTCGTACATAATATTAAACAAAGAAACAATTAGAACCAATCAAAAATAAAAAAATACAAAATTGGATATCAAAAAATATTTATGACCCTTCTTAAAAAAACATATCAAGAACTTGATATCATTGAACGGCATTTGTTAGTTCTAAAAAAAGTAATGGAAAATGAACCAATTGGAATTGTAAAACTTTCAGAAGAAACAGGATTGGATGCTCACAAAGTACGATATTCTCTTCGCGTACTTGGGGCACAACAACTAATACAACCATCTACAAAAGGTGCTATTGTTGGAAATTATACAAAAGATGAATTTTTAGATTTTGAAGAATATGTTGGAAAAATTATCGAAAAAATAGAATCAGTGCAAAAAATGAGCGAATCAATTAATAATTTATTTAAAAAAAGAACAATCAATGATAACTGAAAAAGATATTATCACAATAAGAACTTATGCACTTCAAAATGCTTGTAAATATGGAAAAGTGCCACAAGGCAAGGCTGTGCTTGGAAAGGTTATGGGTGCATGTCCACATCTTAGACGCTTTTCAAAAAACCTTGCACCAATACTCGGAGAAATCATTAATGACATTTCAAAAAAGAACATAAATGAATGGGAGCAAGAACTTAAAGAAATTGCACCTGAACTTTTTGAAGTAATTGGTGTTAAAAAAGAAGTACAAAAAGGATTAAAACCATTATCTGTCAAAGATGGCGATATGATAGTTTTAAGATTTGCACCAAACCCAAACGGTCCTGCGACACTTGGAAGTGCAAGAGGCATTATAGCAAATTCTGAATATGCAAAAATATATAATGGTAAATTTATCGTAAGATTTGATGATACTGATCCAAATATAAAACGACCAATGCTTGAAGCATATAATTGGTATTTGGAAGATTGTGAATGGCTTGATGCAAAACCTAATAAAACAATTATTGCATCTGATAGATTGGATATATACTATAATTATGCAGAAAAGCTTATTCAAAAAGGACACGCATATATTTGTTTTTGTAAAGGGGATGAATTTAAAAAATTTAAAGATAATAAGGAATCCTGCCCACATAGAATTCAAAATTCAGATTGGAATCTTATGCATTGGAAAAAGATGTTAGAGGGTAAATATGAGGAAAAAGAAGCGATACTTCGTATAAAAACCGATATTACAAATAAAGATCCCGCACTTCGTGATTTTGGAGCATTTAGGATTGTAAAAACTTCACATCCACGAAATGAAGTTGATTTAAAATATGTCGTATGGCCACTTCTTGATTTTGAAAGTGCAATCGAAGATTATGAACTTGGAATATCTCATATTATTCGTGGAAAAGATTTAATGGATAGTGAAAAGCGACAAAAATATATTTATGAATATTTTGGATGGAAATATCCAAAAACTATTTATTGGGGGCGAATTAAAATTCATGAATTTGGTAAATTTAGCACAAGTGAACTTAAAAAATTAATAGAAAGTGGAGAATATTCTGGGTGGGATGACCCAAGAGTTCCAACAATTCGCTCAATTAGAAAGCGAGGCATTTCACCTCTTGCACTACGAAAATTCATGATTGAACTTGGAGTTGGGAGTACTGATATAAGCATCAGCCTTGATACACTTTATGCAGAAAATAGAAAAATAATCGATGCTAAGGCTAATCGGTATTTCTTTGTATGGAATCCGATTGAGCTTGAAGTATTAGGCGATATGCCACGAATTGCAAATCCAACAATTCATCCAACAGAAGATAAAGGATATAGAGAAATAGCAGTCGAAGATAACATATATCTTTGTAAAGATGATGTAGATAAGTTAAATATTGGAGAAGAGGTTCGTTTAAAAGATTTATGCAATATCAAAATAATATCAAAATCTCCACTTAAAGCAGAATATACAGATAATTCTATTGGAATAAATAAGATGCGTATTATTCATTGGGTGCCAATCAATGGAATTTCTATAAAAGTCTTAGCACCGCATGGAGAATTTAATGGAATTGGCGAAAAAGGAATTTTAAATGAGTTGGATTCAGTTGTGCAGTTTGAAAGGTTTGGATATGTGCGGATTGATTCTATTAAAGAAGAAAAAGAAGTTATCGCATATTATGCACATAAATAGATAGTGTAATATTTAAAAAAATTTTAAACATAAAAATATAAGTAAATTTTAATAAAACACTGAACAGTTTTTTAAAAGATATTTTTATTTAGAAATTACGCACAAACGCTCATTTATTCTAAATGAGTGTTATCTCGTACCTCGAAATATTTTAAAGGTATTTTTTCCTTTACCCTATTAACATTAATGCTACTTTATAATAAAGGGGAATACCTATTATAATATTAAATGGGAATGTTATTGCTACCAATAATATTAAGTGAGAGCAAGGAATTTGCTTCTGGAATTGCTACCTTTATCGTTGCTGGTGCTGATATATATGAAGCACTCCCAGCTATAATGCCAAGCATAGTTGCTCCCCCTATACTCATTCCGATAATAGTTCCAATAATCACCCCTACAATTCCATGAATCGGTGGCATAATACATGCATAAACAAGTAATCGGATGCCAACCTTTTTCCACTCCCTTAATCGTGTAGCTGCATCTATTCCCATGCCCAGCATGAACAAACACAACACTCCTAAAAACATACCATCAAAAAATGGCATAACTCCTTTTGTCCCACAATACCCTGCAATATAACCTATAATCATACTAGATATTAAAAGTAGAATAGATTTTCCAAGAATGCATTCTTTAAAAAGATTAATCGTATCCACTTTTATTTTGATACCTCGTTTCTTTTTTGCGATTGCAAATCGTGCCAAAAAGATCCCAGTAAGTAAAGCTGGAATATCCATTAAAGGATATAATGCAGGTATAAATGGTTCATAGTACACTCCACGCTCATTTAAGAATGCAAACCCAGCAACCATAGTTGCAGCACTTACTGCACCATAGTGTGTGGCAATCCCTCCAGCATCAGCAATATCAAATTTTAATTTGACTAAGATGGCATATCCTATCAATACTATGCCCACACCTAAAAAAATAGCTGCTGTCGCTGGTGCCAATACATCCAATATATCAACCTTTCTAATCCCAACTCCGCCCTTTAAACCAATGGCAATTAATAAAAAAAGTAGTATAGAAACACTCATTCCTTCTGGTATTTTCAAATCTGATCTTGATAGTGCAGCAAACATTCCAACTACAAAAAACAGTATTGGTGGGGATAAAATTTGTTCAATTATTATATTTAATAAATCCATTTGACCCTACATCAGTATTTAAAAATTTATTTTTAAAATTGTTACATATATCATTATAAATGTTGATATAAATAAATATCCTTTTGAATTTCTCATTATATGCAAGGAATTCATATTCAATTTCTTGCAATGAAAAATGACATTCCAATGAAAAATAAAATAAAATGGCATATACAAAAAAATTTTTAAAATAATAGCCACAGCATTTATATTAAAAAAATCTCTATCATAATATAAATAATAAGTTAACGAATTAAATTTTGTTAAGATAGAACAAATCAAATACCACAATATGTTTAAATTTATTTAAATACATTTAATAAATAATAATTGTTGCATTGAATAATATGCCTATATGGTAAATATTAAATAGAAACAAAACAAAAGATATTACAATCCATATAAAAATTAAATAATGGTGGCAATAAATACAATATAGGAAAAATTACCATGATGCGAAATATAAAAGTTGAACACTTAATACAAACTCCCGTTGAAAAGCAACAAATAGAACTTGTTGAACGAAAAGGAATCGGACATCCTGATAGTATAGCAGACGGTCTTGCAGAAGCTGCAAGTCGTGCATTATGTGCAGAATATTTAAAAAAATATGGAATGATTCTCCATCATAATACAGACGAAACTCAAATTGTGGCAGGAGAATCAAGTCCTGCATATGGTGGTGGGGAAATATTAAAGCCTATTTATGCATTACTTGTTGGAAGGGCAACAAAAGAATTCGAAGGAAAAAAAATTGCAGTTGAATCGACAATTCTTTCAGCAGCACGAGACTATCTTAAAAATACAATTCCAAATCTCAATCTTGAAAAAGATATCATCTTGGATTGTAAATATGGGACTGGATCGTCAGATCTTTGTGATGTATTTAATCGTGATAAAATAGCAATGTCAAATGATACTTCTTTTGGAGTGGGACATGCACCATTCTCAGAGCTTGAAAATATAGTATATAACACAGAGCGAATGCTTCGTACAGACCTTAAAAATACAATTCCTGCAATTGGAGAAGATATAAAAGTAATGGGATTTAGAAATGAAGATGAGGTAAATCTTACAATTGGATGTGCAATGGTTGGAAAATATGTAGATGATATTTCACATTATGTTAATATTAAAAATGAACTTAAAGAATATGTGTTAAAACTTACAGATAAATATACAGATAGGGCTGTTGTAGTGAATGTAAATACAGCAGATAATATAGAAAAAGATTCAATATATCTCACAGTCACAGGAACTTCTGCAGAAATGGGGGACGATGGGTCAGTTGGCAGAGGAAATAGATGTAATGGATTAATTACGCCAAATAGACCAATGAGTATGGAAGCTACAAGTGGTAAAAATCCAATAAACCATATTGGTAAAATTTATAACTTATTGTCCTCACAAATGGCAAATGATATCGTAAAAGCTGTTCCATATATTGAAGATGTTCATGTAAGGATATTATCCCAAATAGGAAAACCAATTGACCAACCACTTGTTGCAAATGCACAGATTGTACCAAAAGTGGGTGCAAATTTCAATAGTATGAAATCTGAAGTGGAATCTGTAATTGATGATTGGCTTTCAAATATAAATATGATCACAGAACTCGTAGCAAAAGGAGAACTCGACACATTCTAAGGCTTTTTGTTACGAAAGTAATATATAGTATTAGGCCATTCTTTATGGTCTAATATAGATCCCAAAATCCCGCTTTAACTCAGTTGGTAGAGTGCGCGGCTGTAGTATGGATTATGCGAGAAAATCGCACATACCGCGCAGGCACCGCGATGTCCCCGGTTCGAGTCTGGGAGGCGGGATATTTTTTTTATAGTATAGATAATTAACATTATTATTATTATTATTATTATTTTGTATGCGTTTAGCATACTATTTTTTAAAGCTATTAATAAGATTGTATTAATAGTTTAAATTAAAAAAGAGATACCGCTTATTCGTTCCGAATGAGCTATCGAAAATCAAAGATTTTCTCATACGCTTATTCTCTTCGAGAATAAGCTGTTAAAAATTTAATTAATTTCAGGATATATTTCAACAGAATCCAACAATTCTTCATACACTTCTTGATGTTTTGGTGTGACAACTACAAGATGGGCAGGTGGATGGATTCGTCTTAATATATTGATTAATTCACATCCATCACAATCCATCTCAACAAGTGCTGCTGAATTGCACCTACATTTTAGAGGCGTATTCATCACATTAATTAAAATCTCATCTGCATACTCAGAATCAATTCGTTTTGGACATGATGAAAATTCAAGTTGTCCGTATTGTTTAATATCGCTCAATGCTATTTTTACTTTATCAAGATCTTTTGCCCGAATTACTATAAATGACATTACAATTTATACCCCTATATATTTTATTATGATTGTTTCATAAGTTCTTTTGATCGGACTGATGACGAAATAACAGCATCCATGAATGCATTTCTTATACCGCATTCTTCAAGTGCATATATTCCCCTTATTGTTGTGCCTGATGGAGAAGTTACCATATCTTTAAGTTGCCCTGGGTGCATTCCTGTTTCAAGCACCATTTTTGCAGCCCCTAGTACAGTTTGTGCTGCAATCATTGTCGCTTGTGCGCGATCTAATCCTTCATATACTGCACCATCTGCCATTGCTTCAATTACAGGGAATATATAAGCAATTCCGCTTCCTGAAAGTCCTGTAAATGCATCCATTAAATGTTCTTTTATTTCTATAGAGTTGCCCACCATTTTAAAAATTTCAACTGCGATATTTGCATCAATATTGGATGCATTATTACCCTTAGATATTGCAGAAGCAGCTTCCATAACAGTTGCAGCAATATTTGGCATAACTCGAATAACTTTTGCACCATCATTTAAATTAGCTTCAATTTCTACAGTTGACACGCCTGCCGCAATAGAAATTATTAATTTACTGCCCACTTCATCTTTTATATTCAAAAGCACATTTTTTAAAATATCAGGTTTTACAGCAAGAATTATAATGTCTGAATTCAAAATTGTATTAGAATTATCTATTGAAACATTGATATTATGGTCATTTTTAAGTTTTTTAAGGGATGGTTCATATAAATCACTTGCATAAATATTATTATTTTGAATTATTTTTGCATTTAAAATCCCTTTGATAAGAGATTCTCCCATTTTTCCAGTCCCAATTATTCCAATTTTTTTATCTGATAGGTTTTGTAAATTTGTTGCTTTATTTGTATTATTCATTTTTATTTTTTCCATTTTTATAATCTTTGATTGATGCATAGGTGTGCTTTTTATGATTATTTACGAGAAATTTTTAACAGTCAATTCTCAAAGAGAATTGGCGTTATCTTGTTATTTTTTAATTGTAACAAGGTCTTCAAGTGTCATACTTTTTTTTACACCTGTATTTTTCCAATCAAAATCATCTGCACCTTCAGTAAGTTTAATATTAAGTACTTTTTCAATCTTTTTACGAACTGAATCTTCTGGTATTATGTCATTTCGTTCTATCTTTTTGATAAGTGTTACTTTTTCTTTTATTTTTGATGCTAATTGCTCTTGAGTCATGTTGTGACTTTTACGAGCGTCAATAATATGTAAATGATAATCTTCAATAAGCTCCTCTAATTCTATTTTATATGATTTCTTTTTTGAATAAGAGGGAGATTTTATTGAAGACAATTTCTTTTGTACTTCTTTTTTTACTGGAACTGCTTCTTCTATTAATGTACCATATTTTACACATTCAATGCAAACTCCAAGTTTACTACTGTCAAGAATAATTTTTTGTTGCACGCCTTTTATATCTATACCGCATATTTCACATTGCATTATTTATCAACTCTATTAAATTTTTTATTTTTTTTTAGTTTAATTTGTATCACAAAGCAATATTAAATTATATCCACTCTATTAATTTTTATTTTTTTATTAGCACATTTTTCGAAGGAAAATGGGCGTTATATATAATTTATAAAATTATACACTCATAGAAATTTTTCTTTTTTCTCGTTGCATATAACTTGTAAAATTATATGCTAAACACTCATTCTTTTTGAGAACTCATTCTCGAAAAGAATGAGCGTAATCACTCATTCTTACAGAACGAGTTTAAGAAAATATCTGATTTTCGTTCTGAATGAGCGTTATTCGATAGCTCATTCGGAACGATATGCTCGTTAACGAGTTAGAGAAATTTCTAATTTTTAAGTCTATATGTTCATATATTATATATTACAGACATTTATACTTTATTTTTATAGATTGCATTCATAAATATAATATTCTAAATTGTAATCAAATTTGATTGCTTTTAGTTATTAAATACAATGATTAAACATATCCATCCATTTTTCTTTAACTTAACAAATTTTATATTACTTATACTTTTTTAGCTTTATTAGTATTTATCTTTACTTAATGCATTAATTATACATTAAGTATGCATTAATTGCTTAAATAATATTCGGATTACAAAACATAAATTTATGGAAATTTTATATTTTCAATCTAAAAAATCTATCATAAAAATATCTATGAATTCCAATTGAAAATTTTATATTTTCATAAAAATCATAAATATGTAGCAATATGCTGAAATAAATAAAATATAATTTTTTTTATTTCAATATTTATTTTTTTGTATAAAAATAATTAATTATCAAATGATAGTATTAAATAAATGATACTACAATATAGTTATTAATTATGGATAAATCATTTTTAACAGAACAACAATTTAAAGTTTTAAAACTTCGTAGAAAAGGATTAACTCAAAAAGAAATATCTCATATTCTTGGAACTACTCGTGTAAATGTAAGCACAATTGAGAAAAGAGCTAAAGATAATATTGAAAAATCTAAAAACACACTAAGGAAATGGAATAAATTAATATCTCCACTTAGAATTGATATTTTGGAAGGGGTGGATGTACTCGACATTCCAAAAAAAATATTTAATGCAATAAATGAAAAAGATATTAAATTGAAATATAATACAATTGAGTTAATATCAATTATAGAACGAGAGAAAAAAAGTTGTGTTCATGGAAGATCAGTATCTAAAAATTTTATAATTTATGTTACAGAGCAGGGAGATATATTGTTAGAATAAAATTTAAGCAATTTTGAATTTTTTTATTATTTTCCGATTTATTAACGGCACAATATTTTTTCCCAGTTATTTTAAAGCAATAATCAAAAATGATTTGTACAAATTTCAACCATTCGAGACATAAATTCAGAAAATCCGTGTGTGCAATAAATGCCAAAATAACTGGATTTTGGAACAGTGCATTATTAACATTATAAATATTCAAATAGATCTATAAAGTCAATATATAAATATATTATTTATAAAACTCACTTGGGATAAACGAGTTTTCGAAAAATTGAAAATTTCTCTTAGTATATAACTTTACAAGTTATATGCTATGGGAAAATCTTTTATTTTAGATTGATATTTATATGATGCTACCTTATTAATAAATGATGTTATACACTCAAATTGAATGGATTGTTAATTGAGTGCAGATTAACGCAGACGAATATGTGCAATCGATATTTAGATATAATGAATTAGTATTATATTAATTTTATAAAAGAGGAATTTATCAAAGTCACAGACATAGAAGTTTGGCACCCATTTAATTCAGCATCATATTGTTCATTCGTTCAAAAATTAATTTTTTTTTTCATACGCTTATTCGTTCGAATAACGCATATTTGTTCCAAATGTGCAAACACTTATTCATTTTGAACAAGCAAACGCTCGTTCGTTCGAAAATCAAAGATTTTCTCATACGCTCATTCGTTCCGAATGAGCTTTCCGAACAAGCAAACGCTCGTTCGTTCCGAACGAGCTGTCGAAAACCTTCGATTTTCTCCAACGCTCATTCTCTTCGAGAATGAGCTATCAAAGATTTTCTTAAACTCATTCTGAAAAGTTAAATAAAATATTAGAATCTATAGAATCTTCAAGAACATTATATGAAATAAGAATGAAGTGAATTAAAAATGTAACTCATCTTATGATTGGAACTGCATCCAATCTTAACGAAATTCAGAAAAAAATAATTGAGATAATTTTTGAGATAACGATCATTTGTTCCAAACGATCAAACGCTCGTTTGTTCCAAACGATCAAACGCTTGTTCATTCTGAACAAGCTATTGAAAATTTCTTTAAACATCATTCTGAAAGAATGAGTGTTAAGTATATAACTTTATAAGTTATATATAATAAAAAATCTGTAAAATAAATAAATAAAATCATATATTTGGATATTAAAAATGAAATTGAATAATATTACTGATAATAACAATGATATTGATAATGACAATATGGAATTGATGAAATTAGGTAAAAAACTTCATGAATTAGTAGGATTGGAATACCCTGCAGTTGCTGTAAAATTGGTAAAATCAAAAGAAGAAATATCTAAAAATTTACAAGAATTAGAAAAACCAGTGCGACATTGTGAAATGGTTCAAATAGCAAGAAAAAGCGGAAAAAAATTCTATGCAGCAGTTGAAAAACATTCGTGCAAAGGTGGTGCTTTTGCCATTGGAATTTTAAAAGATGTTCCAGAACCATTAAAAACAGGCAAATTATATTACAAATTGGGAAACTTTAAAACAGAAAAAGGTGCGATTGCAACAGTGGATGCAATTCCAAAAGTAAGTGAA
>JAAXQB010000007.1 GCA_012329085.1 Methanosarcinales archaeon
ATAGTAATTAAAGTTGAGGTTCCTATATTACCAAGAGTATCTTTAGGAATTATAGTAAAGATATATTCTCCGTCAGATGGGGCATTAATAGTAATTGTAACCTGATTTTCAATAGTATTATCTCGAGCAAAAGCATCAAATGGTTCATCATCTTTAGTAACAGTAATTGTAGTGCCTGCTTCGTCTACGCCAGTAGCATCTTGCATAGTAATTGTTAAAACACTAAAATGCCTTGGTCTTGCTCCATCTGCTGGAATAGAACTTACTGCTGGAGCTGTTGTATCTAAAACAATTGTATCCGTAGCAGTTCCTTCATTTCCAGCCACATCAGTAGCGGTGGCGGTGATATTGTTTGTGCCTTCGGCTAAGGTAGCGACAACGCTCCATGTAGTAGTTGCAGGAGTAACATTTTCAAAAGTGGCAGTGTCTGATGATAAAGTTACAGTTGCTCCAGCTTCCATTGTGCCAGTTAGAGCTTGAGTAGTAGTAGCGGTAGGAGTAGTTACTGAATCAATAGTTATGGTCGGGGCTGCAGTATCTTTGGTTACACTTATTGCTGTTGACCAGGGACCAATATTTCCAGCCACATCTGTTGCTTTGGCATCAACTAAGATAGGCCCATCAATTAAAGTGGTCGCATTAACCGTAATGCTGAAAGCACCAGTAGTAGCATCTGCGGTTCCTGTAGCAATGACAATTACAGGAGGAGTAGCAGCATCTGTTAATCTGACCTCTACGGTTGAATCTGCTTCTGCTGTGCCAGTTACTTCAACTGTAGTTAGATTAGCAATATTTATTACATTGCCAGTAACCGCAACTGCGGTTGGGGCGACTGGTGCTGTGGTATCAATGGTTACTGATAAAGCAGTTGAGGCAGCTGAGACATTGCCAGCCGCATCTTTGGCAGTGACGGTGATAGAGTGAGTGCCAGCAGCTAAAGCAATGTCAAAGGACCAGTTATCTGCAGTAGCAACAACCGTACCCTTGCTATTTGCACCAGCAAAGAGCTCTACTGTAGAATCTACTTCTGCAGTGCCAGAAAAGGTTAAACCAGTCGTCAAGTTAGTAATATTATCAGTATCAGATATTCCGCTATCATCAGCTGCTGCTAAATCTGGAATAGAGGGTGCTGGTGGTGCTATTGTATCTAAAACAATTGTATCCGTAGCAGTTCCTTCATTTCCATCCACATCAGTAGCAGTGGCAGTAATGTTGTTTGTGCCTTCTACTAAAGTAGCCACAACACTCCAAGTGGTGCCGGTAACTGTAACTGTGCCGAAAGAAGTTCCAGTGGTAGATGACATTGCCACTGTCGCTCCAGCTTCCACTGTTCCAGTTATGGTTTGAGTAGTTATGTTGGTAGGAGTAGTTACTGAATCAATAGTTATGGTCGGGGCTGCAGTATCTTTGGTTACACTTATTGGGGTTGACCAAGGACCAATATTTCTAGCCACATCTGTTGCTTTGGCATCAACTGAGATAGGACCATCAATTAAAGTGGTCGCATTGAGGGTGATGATGAATGCTCCAGCACTATCTGCGGTTCCTGTAGCAGTGACAATTATAGGAGTAGGAGAAGTCGCATCAGTTAATCTGGCCTCTACGGTTGAATCTGCTTCTGCTGTGCCAGTTATTTCAACTGTAGTTAGATTAGCAATATTTATTACATTATTAGTCACAGCCACAGCGGTTGGAACTAACGGTGCTATTGTATCCAAGACAATTGTATCCGTAGCAGTTCCTTCATTTCCAGCCACATCAGTAGCGGTGGCGGTGATATCGTTTGTGCCTTCCACTAAGTTAATTGTAGCTGACCAGGTACCAGCTGTAGTATCTTGCGTAAATCCTGTAAAAGTAACATCCGCAGTTATAGATGATAGATCTACTGTCGCTCCAGCTTCCATTGTACCTGAAATTGCTTGAGTAGTTGTATTGGTGGGAGTAGTTACTGAATCAATGGTTACTAAAGGAATTGTGCTGTCAAAGGTAATGCTGAACTGCGGAGCA
Source organism: Methanosarcinales archaeon (assembly GCA_012329085.1). Next base: position 2,008 of record JAAXQB010000007.1, read on the forward strand.
GCAGCATTAGGATTGCCAGCTGTGTCATTTGCTACGCCAGCAGGAATATCCACAGATACCAAGCCATCAGCAGTCGGAGTAACGGTGAAATTGTAAACTTTGCCACCTGTGACAGGAGTAAAACTACTTGCGGTTACTTCACCATTTGTTACTGTAATCTCTGCTTCTACAAAGCCGGTTACTGCTTCAGAAAAAGTAGCGGTCATTGGAATTGGTGAAGTGTTTGTTGGATCAGGAGCAGTGGAAGTAATGACTACTGTGGGAATTGTTAACGATCCATAAGCATTTATTCTGCCTCCGCTAACCATTTTGCCCGCTAATCCAGTTTGAGGGTCTACTCCATCTAATATTAATGCCTTTAGTTGGGCAACAGTTAGATTAGGAGAATGAGATAAAAGAAGCCCTGCTAAACCAGCTACATGAGGAGCAGCCATTGAAGTGCCCCGCTTAAATCCGTAATTATTAGCAAGAACAGTGCTTAATATATTTACTCCAGGGGCAGCTACATCTACAGAAGTTGCCCCAAAATTAGAGAACACGGCCAAATTATCATGCTGGTCGGTAGCAGCAACTGAAATGATATTATCGAGGCTATAACTGGCAGGAAAAATTGGTGTTGTATCGTTATTATCTCCAATTCCATCAAGGCCACCATTTCCAGCGGCGGCGACAAAAAGGACGCCATTATGGCCAGCTGCTTCTATTGCATCTCGGAGGATATCGCCAGGAACATCGCTACCTCCCCCACCACCCCAACTAGCGTTAATAATATGTGCGCCATTTGCTGTAGCATAACTTATAGAGTTAACAAGATCGTTTGTGCGTGTTAATGGTCTTCCACTTGTAGGACAAATATGAAAAGCCTGCAAAGCCATAATTTGAGCATCCCACATTACACCTGTAATACCGACAGCATTATTTCCTTGAGCACCAACAGTTCCAGCCACATGAGTGCCGTGACCATGAATATCCATCGGAGAACTATCACTATAACCAAAATCCCAGCCATAGATATCATCTATAAAGCCATTTCCGTCGTTATCTACTCCATCGCCAGCGATTTCACCAGGGTTTACCCACATATTGCTGGCAAGCTCAGGATGATTATAATTCACGCCCGTATCTATCACCGCGATGATGACATCGGCTGAACCAGTAGTAATTCCCCATGCCTCTGGAGCATCTATATCAGCGTCATGAGCAGTATTGTGAAGACCCCAAAGTTCGCCAAAGTGGGTGTCATTGGGAAGAGGAAGGGCGGTTTGTAAATGAAAAAGATAGTTTCGCTGGGCGTGGGCCACTAAACGATTACCGCGATATTTTTCCAGCGCCTCTTTTACGGTTTGACCTTCTCTAATACGCACCTGTTGAATTGTTCTCTCTCTTTTATGAGTGGCATAAAAAGTGCTAATCACTTTA